>JAUHVS010000328.1 GCA_030424955.1 bacterium
AAGGCCTGGTTGAACTTCACGTAGTAGGCGCCCACCAGGTGATCGCCCTTCACGCCGGCGGACTCGGGGGTCTCGCCGTGGCCCAGGTGCTGGTAGGCCCACATGCTCTTGCAGATGTGGATGCCCCGGTCGTTGACCAGGTTGACCCGCTTGACCTGCGCGCCGGCGGTCTCGAGCAGGGTGCCCACGGTGTGGCCCAGGATGTTGTTGCGGCAGTGGCCCAGGTGCTGGGGCTTGTTGGTGTTGGGGCTGGAGTACTCGATGACCACCTTGCGGCCCTCGAGGGCCCGGTTGGCCCCCAGCGCGCCGGGGTCGAGCTGGGCCCAGGTCACCAGGCGGTCGGCCACGGCGGGCCAGTTCAGCCGCAGGTTCAGGAAGCCGCCCGCCGCCTCCACCGAGGCCACCAGGGGGTGGCCCACCACCGCCGGCAGCAGGTCGCTGGCGATGGCCTGGGGGGCCTTGCGGAACACCCGGGCGTAGCGGTGGCAGGGCAGGGCCAGATCGCCGGCGTCCTCGCGGGTGGGGGGCGCCAGGGCCACCTCGGCGTCGGCGCCCGCAGCCACCAGGGCGGCCTCGAGGGGCGCGGCGATGTCTGCGATGAGGCTGGCCTGCAGATCGGTGGGCGTCATGGGGGCTCCTTGGCGAAATCCGGCGCGCATTGTGCGCAGGCGACCGGCGCGGCGCAACGTGGGCTATTCTGCCGGCGGTTGGCCAGGGGGTGAGGCGACGATGTGGCAGGACGAGTGGCGGCAGTGGTTTGTGGATGGCGCGGCGCTCGACGCCGCGGACCAGCCCCGGTGGCGGCGCTGGGCGGAGGCCCGCGGGGTGGCGCTGCTGGCGCCCTGGCTGGGCGTGGCGCGAGGGCACAGCGCTGAGGTCGAGGCGGCGCTGCTCTGGCCCACCCGACGCCGCGCGGCCCTGGCTGCGCCCGACGCCCCGCCCATGCTGGACGTGGTGGGCTGGCTGCTCACGCCGCAGTGGTGGGTGGCCTTCAGCGCGGTGCTCGGCGAGGCCGACGTGGTGTTCGCCACCGACGCCGTGCGGCGCCGCAGCGTGCGCTCGGTGGGGCTGGGGGACCGCGCGACCCTGGCGGGTGAGCCCGCGGGGGCCGACTGTGTGCAGGTGGAGTTTGAGCTCGACGGCCCCGGCTTCGCGGGGCTGGCGGGCCGGCGCTGGGGCCGGCCCGAGGGCACGCTGGCGGTGACGGCCGAGGGGGTGCCCCTCATCAGCGCGCCGGCGCTGCCCGCCGACGTGGCGGCCTTCATCCAGGCGCTGATGAGCTGAGCGGGGCCCGGGGCCCCCCAGGCGGGCTCAGCCCTGGGCCATGCGGCGCAGGACGGTGTGGAGGATGCCGCCGTTGCGGTAGTAGTCCACCTCGACGGGGGTGTCGATGCGCACCTTGGCGTCGAAGGTGATCGCCGTGCCGTCGGGGCGGGTGGCGGTGACCGTCAGGGTGCTGAGGGGCTCGACGCTGTCGGTGACCGGCACGTCGAAGGTCTCCTCGCCGGTGAGGCCCAGGCTCTCGCGCCCCTGGCCGCCGGTGAACTCCAGGGGCAGCACGCCCATGCCGATCAGGTTCGAGCGGTGGATCCGCTCGTAGCTCTCGGCGATGACCACCTTCACGCCCAGCAGGAAGGTGCCCTTGGCCGCCCAGTCGCGGCTGGAGCCCATGCCGTAGTCGCCGCCGGCCAGCACCACCAGGGGGGTGTTCTGCGCCTTGTAGGCCACCGAGGCGTCGTAGACGGTGGTGACGGTGCCGGGGGTCAGATCGCCCTCGGGCGCGCCGTAGTAGGTGGTCCAGCCGCCCTGGGTGCCGGGGGCCAGCTCGTTGCTCAGGCGGATGTTCGCGAAGGTGCCGCGGGTCATGACGCGGTCGTTGCCGCGCCGCGAGCCGTAGCTGTTGAACATGCTGCGCTCGACGCCGTGGGCGGTGAGGTACTTGCCCGCCGGGCTGTCGGCGGCGATGGAGCCCGCGGGGCTGATGTGGTCGGTGGTGGTGGACTGGCCGACCTTGATCAGGCAGCGCGCGCCGGTGATGGGCGCGATGGGCTGCACGTCCTTGCTCATGCCGACGAAGAAGGGCGGCTCCTGCACATAGGTGCTCTTCTCGTCCCACGCGAACACGTCGCCGGCGCTGACCTCGATGGCCTGCCACGCGGCGGGGCCAGCCATCTGGCCGTACTGCTCGACGAACTGCTCACGGGTGACGCTCGCGTTCATGAGCGTCTCGATCTCGTCGTTGCTGGGCCAGACGTCCTTGAGGAACACGGGCTGGCCGTCGCGGCCGGTGCCCAGGGCCTCGCTGGCCAGGTCGATGTCGACGGTGCCGGCCAGGGCGTAGGCCACCACCAGCGGCGGGCTGGCGAGGTAGCTGGGCTGCACCAGCGGGTTGACCCGGCCCTCGAAGTTGCGGTTGCCGCTCAGCACGGCGGCCGCGGCCAGGTTGCCCTTCTGGATCGCGTCGCCCACGGCGGGGATCAGCGGCCCGGAGTTGCCGATGCAGGTGGTGCAGCCGTAGCCGACGGTGTGGAAGCCCAGGGCCTCGAGATCGGCGGTGAGCTCGGCCTTGTCGAGGTAGTCGGTGACCACCCGGCTGCCGGGGGCCAGCGAGGTCTTGACCCAGGGCTTGACGGTCAGGCCCAGGGCGCGGGCCTTGCGGGCCACGAGGCCGGCGGCCACCAGCACCGACGGGTTGCTGGTGTTGGTGCACGACGTGATCGCCGCCACCACCACCGAGCCGTCGCTCAGGGTGTGGGTCTCGCCGTCGAGGGTGCACTCGGCGGTGTGCACGGTGGCGTGCTTGTAGGTGTTGGCGCGGTCGAGCTGCCACTGGCCCTTCATGTCGCTCAGCAGGATCTTGTCCTGCGGGCGCTTGGGGCCGGCCAGGGCGGGCTGCACGTCGGCCAGGTTCAGCGACAGGGTGCTGCTGTACTCGATGGGCAGGCTGTCGTCGCGCCACAGGCCCTGCATCTGGGTGTAGGCCTTGACCGTCTCGCGCAGCTCGGCGCTGCGGCCGGTCTTCTCCATGTACTCCAGGGTGCGGTCGTCCACGGGGAAGAAGCCCATGGTGGCGCCGTACTCGGGGGCCATGTTGGCGATGGTGGCGCGGTCGGGCAGGCTCAGCACGTCCAGGCCCGGGCCGTAGAACTCCACGAACTTCCCGACCACGCCGTGCTTGCGCAGCATCTGGGTGACCAGCAGCACCAGGTCGGTGGCGGTGGTGCCCTCGGCGAGCTCGCCGGTGAGCTCGAAGCCGACCACCTCGGGCAGCAGCATGTAGATGGGCTGGCCGAGCATGACGGCCTCGGCCTCGATGCCGCCCACGCCCCAGCCCATGACCCCCAGGCCGTTGATCATGGTGGTGTGGCTGTCGGTGCCCACCAGGCTGTCGGGGTAGGCCACGGTCTTGCCGTCGACGGTCTTCCGCAGCACGACCTCGGCCAGGTACTCCAGGTTGACCTGGTGCACGATGCCGGTGGCCGGCGGAACCACGCGGAAGTTGTCGAAGCTGTTCTGGCCCCACTTGAGGAACTCGTAGCGCTCCTTGTTGCGGGCGAACTCCAGGGTGGCGTTCTCCTCGAGGGCGCTGCCCTTGCCGAACACGTCGACCTGCACCGAGTGGTCGATGACCAGGTCGCACTGCACGAGGGGGTTGACCTTCTTCACGTCGCCGCCGAGGCGGGCCATGGCGCTGCGGAGCGCGGCGAGGTCGACCACGGCGGGCACGCCGGTGAAGTCCTGCAGCACCACGCGGCCGGGGCTGTGGGGGATCTCGACCTCGCCCACGTCCTTGGCGTTGTAGTTGGCGATGGCCTTCACGTGCTCGTCGGTGATGGCGAAGCCATCCACGTTGCGCAGCACCGCCTCGAGCAGGATCTTGATGGAGTAGGGCAGGCGGTCGACGTGACCGACGCCCTGCTCGCTCAAGGCGCCCAGGTGGTAGACGGTGACCTCACCCAGCGCGGTGTTGAGGGTCTTGGCAGCGCCAAACGTGGACTTGCTCATGGGGCCTCCCGATCGGGTCGGACATGGGGACAAAATGCCGCCGCACCTTAGTCCTCCGCGCGCACGAGGGCAATCCTCGGCGGGCAGGCCGGCGGGGGGCCGGGCCGGATATGTTCGCGGGCTGTGACCGGGAGGGCGAGGCGCTGGGGGGCCCGGGCGGGCCGCCGGGGCGCTACTTGTTGGCGGTGAGCTTGACGGTGTGCTCCAGGGTGGTCTGCTCGCCCCAGGTCAGCACCTCGCGGCGGTCCTGGAAGCCGTCCTTGCGGATCAGCAGCACCACCTCGTTCTTGTCGCGGTCCAGGCTCTTGCGGGTGAGCGGCGTGTCGCCCAGGTACTTGCCGTCCATGTAGACCTCGGCGCCCGGCGGCTCGCTCTTGAGCACCAGCTCGCCCATGGCCTTGCGCAGGAAGACGCTGCGGCGCAGCTCGTTGCCGTCGGCCTCGGGGGGCACCGTGAAGGTCTCTTCGTGGGGCGTGAAGCCCGACACCTCGACCCGCTGCGTGTGCTGGGTGCCGGGCACCAGGCCCTCGACCCGGGCGGGGGTGGCGGTGGCGCGCTGGGTGCCGTCGAGGGTGACCGTGGCGTTGGCCGGCACGGCCTTGACCACCAGCGTGAGCGTGGAGGCCGTGGCGTCCTTGCCCATGAACAGCGGGCGCATCAAGAAGGCGCCCACGCCGAGCAGCGCCAGGATGCCCATGGCCGTGATGCCCCGCGCGCTGAAGAGGCGGGCGAGGCCGGTCTTCTTGCGGCTGGGCATGACCGACACCGTGGGCCGGCCGGCCTCGGCGCCGCGGTTGCCCGGCTTGCGGGGCTTGGGGGCGCTGGGCTTGGGGGCCGTGGGCTTGGGGGCCGTGGGCTTCGGCGCGCTGGGGGCCGCGGGGGCCGGCGCAGGCTGGGGGGCCGGGGCGCTCGGCCGCGGGGCCGCCGGCGCGGGGGCTGGCCGCACGGCCGGGGCGGCCGGCGTGCTGGTCATGATCGGCCGCGGGGCCTGGATGGGCGTGGGCGCGGGGGGCATGGGCCCCGGCGGCATGGGCGGCATGTTGGGGGGCGGCAGCGCCGGGATCTCGGCGGCGGCCGACGGCTGGCCCGGGCGCGGCGCCGGCACCGGGCCTCGGCTGGGGGTGGGGCCCGGCACGTTGGCGCCCGCCGTGGGCTGCACCGGCCGGTGGGCCCGCGCGGGCATCGGCATGCCCTCGCGCATGAACAGCGAGGTGGGCGGCTCCTCGGTGGTGGGCCGCTCGTCGGGCCGACCCCCGCTGGCCAGGGCCCGCGCGGCGTCGATGGCCCCCATGCCGATCACCGAGGTGGCGTCCTCGTCGTCGTCCTCGTCGATGGGCTGCAGGGTGCGCACGGGCATCTCGTGCGGCGACCACACCACCTCGGCGATGGTGCGCTCCTGCTCGTAGTCGTCGTCGTCGTCGTCCACCAGCGGCACCACCGCGTTCACGGTGGGATCGCCGTCGTCATGGGCGGCCGCGGCGCTGGGCAGCCGGCCCAGGTCGAAGATCACCGACTGGCCCGAGGTGGGGTCGAACTCGTCGGCGCTCATCAGCGAGCCGGTGGCGTCGAGGTCCACCGGCGCGGGCTCCGGCGCGCGGGGCGCCTGGCGCTCGATGCTGAGCTGCGGGCCCGCGCCGGGCGCAGGCATGGGCAGCACGAAGCGCTGGTCACCGAAGACCTGGCGCATGAAGCTCTTGAGCCGGCCGCGGTTGAAGTCGGGCCAGTTGCTGTACAGGAAGGCCGACAGATCCCGCTGCAGCTCACCGGCGCTCTGGTAGCGCTGCTCGCGGTCGCGGGACAGCGCCTTGAGGATGATGCCGTCGAGGGCCAGCGGCAGATCGGGCCGCTTCTGGCGCATGGGCGGGATGGCCGCCTTGCGCACCTTGTCGAGCAAGGCCAGGGCCTTGTCTTCGTTGTAGAGCATCTCGCCGGTGATCATCTCGTACAGGCAGATGCCCGCGCTGAAGATGTCGGTCCGGGCGTCGATGTTGTCGCCCCAGGCCTGCTCGGGCGACATGTAGAAGAACTTGCCCTTGATGACCCCGCTCTCGGTCTCCTTCGAGCGCTGGCTCGCCTTGGCGATGCCGAAGTCGACGATCTTCACCTCGCCGTCGTACGAGATGAGGATGTTCTGCGGGCTGATGTCGCGGTGGACGATGTTGAGCGCCCGGCCGTAATTGTCGGCCTTGGTGTGGGCGTACTGCAGGCCCGCCGCGGCCTCCATGGCGATGAAGGTGATGACGTCGATGGGGATCTCGATCTGCAGCTCGGAGCACTTCACCAGCAGCTGGTAGAGGTCCTTGCCGTCGATGAACTCCATCGCGATGTAGTAGGTGCCGTCGATCTGACCGAGGTCGAAGATCTGGCCGATGTTCACGTGGCTGAGCTGGACGGCGATCTTCGCCTCGTCCACCAGCATGTCGATGAACTCTTGGTCGGTGGAGAACTTCGGGTGGATCACCTTGAGGGCGAGCATCTTCTCGAAGCCGCCGATGCCCTTCGCGCGCGCGAGGTGGATCTCGGCCATGCCGCCATAGGCGATCCGCTTAATCAGCTCATAGGGACCGAAGCTCTGACCGTTCTGCACGTTGGCTCGCCCGCCTTTGGGGTGTGGCGCTCGCAGGGGGAGTGTAGGGGTCGGCCGGCGCCAGC
>JAUHVS010000329.1 GCA_030424955.1 bacterium
CCACGACCCCAAAGGCGCGGGCGCGGAGCAGGACCTCAGCGCAGAAGCTCGCCTCCGCCTCGTGTGGTGGGCGCACCACCCACAGCGGCGCGGCAGCCCCAGGATCCAGCCAGTCCGCGGCCACCATCTCTTGGCGGCCGTCGATCCAGGCCACCGCGATCCCCCGGCGGCGGACGCTGCTGACCAGCGCCCGCAGCGCGCCTGTCTTGCCTGAGGATCCGTCGCCCACCCACTCGGTGATCTGGCCGACCGCCAGGCCATGCGTACCCAACACCCGGTCCAGCCCGGCGAGCTGGGCGCGCAGCGAGACCTCGATCGGCGCCGGGCGCGTCTCACGCAGGAGGCGGGCGAGCTGCTGTGACGGGTTGCTGATCATGTGTTCAGTATGCCGAGCGTGAGGCGCTCACGGCAACTTCACGGCGACAGGTGCATGAACTCGGGGGCGCGCGGCGTTCAGCCCACGCTGAGAGCCCGGCCCGTGAACCGCTGGGCCGGCTCAGGGCGTCGCGGGCCCAGGCTCAGGGCGACGCGGGCGCAGGCTCGAGAGGCCGTCGGAAGATCACGACGTTCTGGTGGGGCAAGAGGTCGAGGGTCTGCACCAGCGTCCAGCCCGCCGCCGTCATCTCTTCGGTGATCTGCGCCGCCGAGATCTTGTGGCCCTTGGGCGGGCCCACCGGCAGATCACCCGGCTTGAAGTCGACCACCACCATCCGACCGCCCGGGCGTACCGCGCGCAGGGCGCGGGTGAACCACGCCTTGCGGTCGTCGATGTGGTGGTAGACGTCCACCATCATGGCCAGATCGACCCCCGCGTTTGGCAGGCGCAGGCGATCAAACGAGCTCAGCACCGGCACCACCTGGGTGAGCCCCTCCTTGTCCGCGCGGGTGCGCAGCCACTCGATCAGCTCCGGCTCAACCTCCACGGCGAACACGGTGCCCGTGGGCCCAACCGCCTCAGCCAGGAACGGCAGGAAGTAGCCGCTGCCCGCCCCCAGATCCGCCACTGCGGCGCCCGGGGCGATCTGCAGCGCCGCCACCAACGCCCGCGGCTTCTGCCAGGCCTTGCGCTTGGGATCTTCGAAGTGCTTCTTCGCCCACGCCACGTCCTTGAAGCGGTGGTGCATGGTGGCGTGATCCCCCGCGCCGTGCCCGCCGTGCCCGCCGTGCGCGGCCCCTGCGGGGTGGGTGTGGCCTTCATGGTCGGCTGGCCCGGGGTGCTGGGCGAAGGCGGGGCTCCAGAGGCCCAGGGCCAGGGCCCAAGCGAGCGTGCGGGGGCTGCGGCGTACACGGATCATGGCGTCTCCAATGATCGAGCGCGGCCGCGCTGAGGCGGCCGAGCCGGTGTGGGGATGAGGCAAGAGGGGGCAACCGGGCGGAGTGTGCCACGGCGCGGGCGCTGCGATCAGCGCAGGAGGCGGTTGATGGCGTCGCCGGCGCCGCCGCGGGCGCCCTCGAAGCCGTCCGCGTACTCATACCGGAAGCTGCCCCCCGCCATGACCGCGTTCCAGGGCAGCCCGAACTCGCCCTGATCGCCCACGTAGGGCCACATGTAGCTGAAGGTGGTGGCGAAGCTGCCCTCGCCGTTGTGGTCGATGTAGAAGCGGCTGCCGTCCTCGCCGTAGGTCGACGCGTACTGCCGGCAGTACGCCAGCGTCGGCTGCCCGTACTGCGCGTTCTCACCCAGGATCACGATGGTCTTGAGCATGGCCTCCGGCACATCGTTGCCCGCGGCGAGGGCCTGCGGCAGGTACTCCCGGCAGGCCGGGCACCAGCCCGCCGTCGCGATCATCCAGAGCGCCCGTACGTCCGCCGCGATGTCGTGGATGCTGTCGAACGCTTCCGTCGCGCAGTTCTGCAGCGAGAAGTCGCGCACAGTGTCGCCCACCTCGGCCGGGCGAGCCCGCAGCGGGCTCTCGAACTGGTAGCCATCCCCGCACCAGCTGTCGCCGTTGGGCACGAGGTTCGCCTGGCCGGCCTGCTGATCGATGGTGACCTGCTTGAAGCGCACGCGGTGCAGGTCGAAGGCCAGCGGCTCGTTCACGTCGCTGCCCCGGGCGGTGATGTTCACCACCCCCTCATCGGCGAAGTAGATGCTGCTGCAGCGGTTGTTGACCACGGTGCAGGCCAGCACGCAGACCCGGCAGTCGCGCAGGGTGTTGCCGGCGAGGTCGTGACCCCCGACCGTCACCGGCTCGCCGCGGTCATCGTGGATCTCGACGATCAGCGCCGTGGCGGGATCGTTGGGGTCCAGGGCCTGCACATACGTGCCGTAGTCTTCGAGGAACGCCACGCCATCGTCCGGGGCGAAGGTCGTGCCGGAGCAGGTGCCCGAGCCAGCCGTGGGATCGATCGGCCCGCCGCCGCCCTCGCCGCCGGCGCCGGGCATGCCACCCTCACCGCCCGCGCCGGGCATGCCACCCTCGCCGCCGGCGCCGGGCAGACCACCCTCGCCGCCCGCGCCGGGCAGGCCGCCCTCGCCACCCCCGCCGCCGACGCCGCCGGCGCCGGGCATGCCGCCCTCACCGCCTGCGCCCGCGCCCCCGTCGATCATCGCGCCGCCGGCGCCCCCCTCACCGCCGCCGCCGCCCCCTGGGGCGCAGCCTGCCGCCACCAGCGCAACCGCTGCCCACACCATCCAGGCCAACCGGCCCGTTCCCATGCGAACGATCATCTGCGATCCCCCATCCAGCACTGCTCAGTGAGTGCACACGAAAACACGCCGCCCTCGGTCGCGTCGAGCCCCACTCGCGCGACGGCACCGCGTGCCCTGCGCGGCCCTCGACGAGGGCCGGTACGGGGTATAGGTTCCCTGATGTTGAAACCGCCCCCCCGCGGCCCATGGAAGCTCTGGATGTCCTCGCGCAGCTGATCGGTGAGCAGCTCGGCCTGAGCCGCGCTGGCGACGCCTACTGGGTGGTGGGGCTGCCGGTGGTGATCCTGCTGAGCCTGCTGGTGCGCTGGGGCTGGCAGGCGCTCACCGCCCGGCCCCCACCGTCCCCCAGCCGCCCTGCCCTCGAGCTGGAGGAGTTGGAGGGCAAGCTACGCTTGAAAGAGGCTGAGGTTGGGCTCCTCAAGCACTCGATAAAAGAGAAGAAAAAGAGCATCGAAGAGGAGAAGAAGTCTTGAGCCTGGACGACGCGCAGCCCCTGCCCGCCCCGTCGGTGCCCGCCGCCCTCGGCGACCGCAGCCTCTTCCCCGATCTGCGCTGGGCGGTCTACGCCAACCACGCCGCGATCTCGCCCCCCTCCCAGGCCGTGCGCGCCGCGGTGGCGGGGGCGCTGGACGCCTACGCGCACCACGGCGTCGGGGCCTTCCCCGCCTGCCACGCCCAGCGGCTGCGGCTCAAAGCACGCCTCGCGTCGCTCTTCGGGGGCGCGCCCACCGACTACGGCCTGGTGCTCAACACCAGCGCCGGGCTGAACGCCATCGCGGGCAGCTTCCCCTGGACCGCTGGCGATCGCGTGGTGGTCTTCGAGGGCGAGTTCCCCACCAACGTCACCCCCTGGCAGCAGGCCGCCGCGGCCTTCGACCTCACCCTGCAGGCGCTGCCCCTCAGCCCCCTCGAGGCCCCGGGCGGCGCCGATCTGGGCCCCCTCGAGGCCGCCCTCCGCACCGGCGTGCGCCTGGTGGCGCTGTCCGCTGTGCAGTTCCAGACCGGCCTGCGGGCCCCCATCGAGGCCATCGCCACCCTGTGCCATGCCCACGGCGCGCTGCTCTGCGTGGACGGCATCCAAGCCTGTGGCGTGGTGCCCTTCCACGCCCCGAGCGTCGACTTCCTGGCGGTCGGCGGTCACAAGTGGCTGATGGGCCCCGAGGGCGCCGGCTTCGTGTACGTGCACCCCGACCACGTCGGCCGCCTCGTCCCCCGACAGGCCGGCTGGCTGAGCCACGAGGACGCCGTGGACTTCCTCTTCGAGCCGGGGCGCCTGCGCTACAACAAGCCCATCCGTCGCCAGGCGGACTTCTTGGAGGGCGGAGCGCCCAACACCCTGGGCTACGCGGGCCTGGAGGCGGCGGTCATGGCCCTGGCGCACATCGGCATCCCGTCGATCTTCGAGCACGTGAACACCTGGCTCGATGGCCTGGCGCCCACCCTCGACGCCCTGGGCTTCCAGAGCCAGCGCCACCCCGATCGCGCCCGCCGCAGCGGCATCCTGGCCGCGCTGCCCCCGGCCGGGCTCACGGCCAACGCCATCGCCGAGGGCCTCGCCGCCCACGGCGTCGCCGTCACCACCCCCGACGGCCGGGTGCGCTTCTCACCCCACTGGCCCAACCCGCTGAGCGAGGTGGCGCAGGTCGCCGACGCCGTGACCCAGGTGGTGCGGGCCCTGCGCGGCTGACCGCCCGCCCGCCGTCTCGCGCCGGATCCGGGTTCTTCAGTCAGGCTGACAGCGGGGGCACCAGAAGGTCGAGCGCTGGGCCTGCATCACCCGCTGGATCGTCGCCCCGCAGGTCGTACAGGGCTCACCCGCGCGCCCGTACACCTGGAACGGGTTCGTCGCGGCGGCCTCGTGCAGGTACTGGATCTCGGCGTCCACCTCGCGGCCCAGGCTCTCGGTCATGCTGCGCAGCACGCCCGCCCCGATGCGCGTCGCCTCGGCCAGCGACAGGCTCGAGGCCGGGCGCGCAGGCCCGACGCCGGCAAAGAACAGCCCCTCGGCGGCGTAGATGTTGCCCACCCCCGCCAGCAGCGACTGGTCCATCAGGGCGACCTTCACCGCGCGCCGGGTCGTCGACAGCCGCGCGTGCAGCGTGGCCGGATCGGCGCACACCTCGAGGGCGTCCGGGCCCATGCGCCGTACCTCGGGGTGGGCGGCCGCCGCCGCTCGGCTGAGCAGCCGCACCCGCCCGAAGCGCCGGGGATCCACGAAGTCGATGCGGGCGCCGTCCGCCAGCGCGAGCCACGCCCGGCGACCGCGACGGACTGGCCCGGCCTGGATCTCCCGCACAAACTTCCCGGTCATGCCCAGGTGGGCCAGGAGCACCTGATCGTCGTCGAGATCGAGGAACAGCTGTTTGCCCTGGCGGCGGACCGCCTGCACGGTGCGGCCCGTGAGCCCGGCCGTGAAGGCGGCTGGGGTCAGCTCGCGCAGCGGGTTGCCCGGCTCGGCCCCGGCGGCCGTCACCGGCACCCCCACGATCCAGCTGCGCAGCCGGCGCGCAGCGAACTCAACCTCGGGTAGCTCGGGCATCAGACCCCTCGGGGCGCTGGCGTTGGGGCCGCGCGGCAGCGGACGAGCGCCGCCCGCCGGGCTCAGTCGTGGCGCTTGACCTTGCCGCTCTTCAGCATGCCCGTGTACTCGCTCAGCTCACGGGACACGACGCCCGACAGCAGGGCGACGCCCAGCACGTTGGGTACCGACATGCCCAGGATCATCAGATCCGAGAAGTCGAGGATGTTGGTGGCCGTCACCACCGAGCCCAGGAACGTGAAGGTCAAGAACAGCAGCCGGTAGACCAGCATGGAGCTCTCGCCGAACAGCCAGGTCCAGCAGCGCTCGCCGTAGTACGACCACGAGATCATCGTCGAGTACGCGAACAACAGCACGGCCACCGACAGCAGCACGGGGAACCAGCTGATGACCGAGCCCATCGCCGCCGAGGTGAGGGCCGCGCCCTGGTTGGCGTTGATCATGTCGGCGTAGGCCGGGTTGCTGGCGTCGTAGGCCCCCGTCACCACGATCACCAGCGCGGTCATCGTGCACACGACCACCGTATCGATGAAGGGCTCCAGCAGGGCGACGATGCCCTCTTGCACCGGGTAGTCGACGCGGGCGGCGGCGTGGGCGATGGCCGCGGAGCCCACCCCCGCCTCGTTCGAGAACGCCGCCCGCTTGATGCCCTGCACCAGCACCCCGACGATGCCGCCCCCGACGGCCACCGGGGCGAAGGCGCCCTCGATGATCAGGCTGAAGGCCGCGGGCACCTCGCTCGCGTGGCTCACCAGCACATACAGCGCCGCGAGGACGTACACCGTCACCATGGCCGGCACGACCTTGTCGGCCACGCTCGCGATGCGCTTGATGCCCCCGATGATGACGATGCCGACCATCACGACCATCACGAGGCCGTAGATCCAGGGGTGCGCGTCGAGCACGGGCACCATCGTGCGGATCTGATCAAGGGACTGCTTGACCTGGAACGAGTTGCCGCCGCCGAAGGAGCCGAGGATGCACAGGATCGTGAACATCACCGCCAGCACCCGGCCGAGCCCCTTCATGCCCAGCTCGGTCAGGCCGTCGGAGAGGTAGTACATCGCCCCGCCCATCACCGATCCGTCCGGCCGGCGGCGGCGGTACTTCTGCCCCAGGGTCACCTCGGTGAACTTGGCCGACATGCCCAGGAAGCCCGCGATGATCATCCAGAAGGTCGCGCCGGGCCCGCCGATGCTCACCGCGATGGCGACGCCCGCGATGTTCCCCAGCCCCACCGTCGCCGACAGCGCCGCCGTCAGCGCTTGAAAGTGGCTGACCTCGCCCTCGGCGTCCGGGGAGTCGTACTTGCCCCGCACGAGGGCGATGGCGTGGCCGAACATGCGCAGGTTCACGAAGCCCATGCGCACGGTGAAGTAGATCGCCCCGAGCGCGAGCCACGCCACCACGATGGGCATCTTCAGCCCGGGGATGGGCCAGAACAACACCGACGCGATGGGCCCC
>JAUHVS010000330.1 GCA_030424955.1 bacterium
GCCCACCTCCACCAGCTTGCCCAGGTACATCACCGCCACCACGTCGCACAGGTGCTTCACCACGGCCAGGTCGTGGGCGATGAACAGGTAGCTGAGGCCCAGCTCGGTGCGCAGATCCGCGAGCAGGTTGAGGATCTGGGCCTGCACCGACACGTCCAGCGCTGAGACGGGCTCGTCGCACACGATGAACTCGGGCGACACCGCCAGGGCCCGCGCGATGCCCACCCGCTGCCGCTGGCCGCCGCTGAGCTCGTGGGGGTAGCGGCCCATGTAGTCGGGATCCAGGCCCACCCGCAGCAGCAGCGCCGCCACCCGGGCCTCGAGCTCGGCGCGCCCCTTCGCGAGGCCGTGGAAGGCCAGGGGCTCCGACAGCGTCTCGAAGAGCGTGCGCCGCGGGTTCAGGCTGCCGTAGGGGTCCTGGAAGATGATCTGCATCTGCCGGCGCAGGCCCCGCAGGGCCGTGCGGTCCAGGGCGCGCACGTCCTGACCGCGGTAGCGGATCTCGCCGGCGGTGGGCTCCAGCAGGCGCAGCACGCAGCGGCCGAAGGTGCTCTTGCCGCAGCCGCTCTCGCCCACCAGCCCCACCGCCTGGCCCGGCAGCACCTGCAGGTCCACGCCGTCCACCGCCTTGACCTGCCCGACCTCCTTGGGGATCAGGCCGCGGCGCACCGGGAAGTGCTTGGTGAGGCCGCGGACCTCGAGCAGGGGGGCGGTCACGGGGCGCCGCCGTCGGCCGAGCGGGGCCGCGCGCGGGGGGTGTCGTCGGGGGTGGCGGCGGGGGCGGCCGGATCGGCGCCCGGGGCCGGGGTGGGCGCGCCCGGGGCGGCGCCCGGCGCGGCCACGGGCTTCACCTCGGCGCCGTCATCGAGGCCGCGGTGGCCAAACACGATCACGGCGTCGCCGGGGGCCACGCCGGTCAGCGCCTGCACCTGATCGCCGTCGGCGTAGCCCAGGGTCACGGGCGTGCGGCGGGCCTTGCCGTCGCGGGCGATGTAGAGGAACACCCGGTCGTCCTGCTGCACCAGGGCGCGGCGGGGCACCCGCACGGCGCCCTCGCGCACGTCGATGATCACCCGGCAGCGCACGTACATGCCGGGGCGCAGCTGGCCGCCGCCGGGGGCCTGCCCGTCGCCCAGGGCCACGGTGACCCGGGCGGTGCCGCTGGTGGGATCCACCACCGGCGCGATGCGATCCACCGTGCCCACCAGGGCCGCCTCGCCCAGGCCGTCGGCGTGCACCTCGACGGGCTGGCCCACCTTGAGGCGGGGCAGGTGCCGCTCGGGCAGCCGCAGGTGCACCTCGAGGGTGGTCAGATCCGCCACGCGGAACAGCTCGGCCCCCGGGCTCACGGCCTCGCCGGGCTGCACCGCCCGAGACGTGATGACGCCGTCGATGGGCGAGGTCACCACCTCGAGCGCGCGCTCGTCCTGCAGGCGCTCCACCTCGAGCCGGGCCTGGCGCACGGCGAAGCGGGCCTCCTCGACCTCCTGTGCGGGCACCAGGCCGTCGGCCTTCAGGGCCTCCAGCGCCTTGGCGTCGCGGCGGGCCTTCTCGTGCTGTGCGCGGGCCTTGCTGAGCACCGCGCCCACCTCGGGGCGCTCCACCCGCAGCAGGCGGGCGTCGGCCTTGACGGGGCTGCCCTCGTCCAAGGTGAAGGGGGCCAGGGTGCCGCCCACGCGGGCGCGCAGGATGGCGGTGTAGCGGGCCTCGACGGTGCCGGTGCCCTCCAGCCCGTCGCGCACGGTGCCGGCCACGGCGGGGCTGACCTCGACGGGGGCCGCGGTGCCGGCGTCGGCGGCGGTGGCCTTGCCGCCCCCCGCAGCGGGCCCGTCGCCGCAGCCGCCCAGGAGCAGGGCGAGCAGCGGGGCGGCGAGCAGCGGGGCGGCGCGCCGGATCAGGGCGCGGCGGGGGCGGTGGGTGCGCATGGCGGCCCAGTGTAGGGCACGGGGGGGGTGGGTCAATGGGCGGGTGCGGCGGGGCGCCGTCAGGGGGCGGGCGTGCTCAGGCCCATCCCCTCGACGGCGGCCAGCGCGTGCACCCGCAGCAGCCACACCGCGTCGGCGGGGGGCGCGGGGATGGTGATGCGGGTGGGGTCGTCGGCCTCGGGCCAAGCCATCACGGGCCAGTCCCCCTCGGCGGCGTACACCATCAGCACCACGGCGGGGGCCTCGGCCCCGTCGGCGCCCACGGCCTGCAAGGTCAGCGGCTCGGCCAGCCCGTCGAGGCGCAGCCAGGCGTCGGTGCCGGCGGCCATGGCCAGCGGGGCGCCGGCGGCCTGCCAGTCGGCCAGGGACTGCGCCATGTCGCCGTCGGGGGGGCCGCTGGGCACGTTGTCGCGGACGCAGTCCAGATCGCTCGGGCAGCCCTCGCTGCAGGTCAGATCCACGTCGCAGGGGGGCGCCTGGGGGGTGACGCCCAGGTCGCCGTCCCCCGGCGAGAAGGCCCCTGCGTCCGCCGCTGTGAAGGCCCCGGCGTCGGCGGCCTCGGCGCCGGTGGCGGCGATGGGCTCGGTGTTGATGGCGCAGCCCGTGAGGGTGATCGCCGTCGCCAGCAGCGCGGCGAAGGTGGCGGTGAGCGCGTGGGTCACGGTGCGCATGATTGCCCTCCGGCGAGTCGTGTGGTTACCGTAGGCCCGCGCCGGGTGGTGGCGCAAACACGCTGAAAATGAACGAAGATTTGCAGTGAGCGAAGATCCCCTGCGCTTGGGCCTCGCCGCCTGGCGGGCTGGCCTCATCGACGCCCCTCAGCTCGCGCGGCTCGCCCACGCGGCGGGCGCGGGCGTCGACCTGGCGGCGCGGCTGACCGCGCTGGTGGGCGCCGAGGCCGTGCAGGCGCTCATCGCGGGCCAGGGCACCCTGGATCTGGGCGCGCGGCTGCCGCCCGGGGCCCCCGCTGAGCCTGTCGCCGTGGCCGACACCCAGGTCGGCGGGCCCGCCGCCGGCGGCGAGCTGGCCAGCATGTTCGCGCTGGGCCTCGACCCCGACGTGTTCACCGCGCGCTACGCCCTGGGCGACGAGCTCGGCCGCGGCGGGGTGGGGGTGGTGGTCTGCGCCGAGGACCGCCTGATGGGGCGGGTGGTGGCCATCAAGACCCTGCACGCCCACGGCGACGGGCTGGGCACCGCCCGCTTCGTGACCGAGGCCCGCACCACCGCCCAGCTCGACCACCCCAACATCGTGCCGGTGCACGACTTCGGCCAGCTCGGCGACGGCCGGCCCTGCTTCACCATGCGCCGGGTGCGCGGCCGCTCCCTCGAGGCGGTCCTCGCCGAGGTCAAGGCGGGCGCCCCCACCGCCCTGAGCCGCTACCGCCTGCTGCAGATCCTGGAGCAGGTGTGCATGGCCGTCGACTACGCCCACTCCAAGGGCGTGGTGCACCGGGATCTGAAGCCCGCCAACATCATGGTGGGGGACTTCGGCGAGGTGCTGGTCATGGACTGGGGCATCGCCAAGGTGGCCGGCCAGAGCCTCGTGGACGAGCGGGGCGAGCGCCCGGTGAGCCTCGACGAGCGGGGGAGCTCATCGACCCTGCAGGGCAGCATCGTGGGCACCCCCGGCTACATGCCCCCCGAGCAGGCCCGCGGCGACACCGACCAGGTGGACGCCCGCTCCGACGTGTGGGCCCTGGGCGCGCTGCTCTACGAGCTGCTCAGCGGCCACCGCCCCTTCGAGGCCCGCACGGCCCTGGCGGTGCTCATGCAGACCCTGCAGGACACCGTGGTGCCCCCGAGCCAGCGGGCCCCCGACCGGGCCGTGCCCCCGGACCTCGAGGAGATCTGCCTGCGGGCCCTCGCGCCCCAGCCCGGCGACCGCTACCCCAGCGCCCGCGCCCTGCACGACGAGCTGGCGCGCTTCTCGGCAGGGACCCGCGAGGCCGAGCGCCGCCGCCAGGACGCCGAGGCCCTGGTGGCCGACGGGGACGAGAGCCTGTGGTACGTCGAGATGCTCGCCAGCGAGCGCGACGAGCGGGCCGAGGCCCTGGCGGCGCTGCCCCCGCTGGCGGCCCAGGCGCCGCTGGCCGACAAGCGCGCCCGCTGGGCCCTGGAGGACCGGGTCAGCGCGCTGCGCGACGAGCTCGACCGCGCCTTCGACTTCGCCCACGGCAAGTTCGAGCGCGCCCTGGAGCGCCAGCCCGACAACGCCGCCGCCCGCGCCCGGCTGTCGGACCTGCACTGGCGCCGCTACCGCCAGGCCCGCGAGGCCCACGACCACGCCGGCGCCGACGCGCACCTCAAGGCGGTGGGGCGCTTCGCGGATCCGCGCTACACCGCGCGACTCAAGGGCGAGGTGCCGCTCACCGTGCGCACCCAGCCGCCCGGCGCCACGGTGCGCCTGGCCCGGCTGGTGTCGCAGGACCGGGTGCTGGTGCCCACGGCGGCGCGGGTGCTGGGGCAGACCCCGCTGGTGGACGCGGCGGTGCCCGTGGGCCGCCAGATCGTGACCCTGGAGCGGCCCGGCCAGCGCCCGGTGTCCCTGCCGCTGCGGGTGTGGCCCGGCGACGAGCTGGTGTTCGACCTGCCGCTGCCCAGCGACGCCGCCCTGGGCGACGACTTCGTCTACGTCCCGGCGGGGACCTTCGAGCGGGGCAACGATCCCGACGCGGTGCTCGCGAGCCCCGCGGGGCGGCCCTGGCTCGACGGCTTCGCCATCCAGCGCCGGCCGGTCACCGTGGCGGAGTACTTCGCCTTCCTCGACGCCCTGCCCCCCGAGGAGGCCGCCCGGCACCAGCCCCGCGAGCCCCGGGTGGGCCCGCTGTTCGCGCCCCCGCCGGACGGCCGCTGGCGCGCGCCGATGGTGGATCGCGACGGCGACGCGTGGCCGGGGGACTGGGCGATCTGCTCGGTGAGCTACCTCGACGCCGAGGCCTACGCCGCCTGGCGCAGCCTGCGGGACGGCGTGCGCTACCGGCTGCCCACCGAGGACGAGTGGGAGAAGGCCGCGCGGGGCACCGACGGCCGCAAGTACCCCTGGGGCGAGCACTTCGATCCGAGCTTCTGCTCCAACCGCCACAGCACCCCCGGCAACCTGCTGCCGAAGCCCGTCGAGGCCTTCCCGGTGGACTGCTCGCCCTACGGCGTGCGCGACCTGGCCGGCGGCGTGCGGGAGTGGACGGCGAGCTGGTTCGAGGCCAACCAGCGGGTGATCCGCGGGGGCGCCTTCAACCTGTACGCCTTCCTGTGCCGGGCCGCGAGCCGCTGGGGCGCGGGCCCGCGCACCACCCAGGCGAGCGTGGGCTTCCGGCTGGTGAAGGACGGGGTGGGGTAGCAGGCGCCGCCGACCGGCGGGCTCAGCCCGGGCGGGCGAAGTCCAGCCGCTCCATCAAGAACAGCAGCCGCCACACCTCGTGCTCGTCGGTGCCCGGGATGGCCATCAGCCGGCCCATCTGGCGCCGCAGCGGCAGGCCGTGCTCCACCGCCTGCCACAGCTTGATCTGCACCGGCGTCAGCGGGAGCTGCTGGGGCGTCAGCAGGCGGTGGGCCAGCCGCACCCACGGGCGGTCCAGCAGCGGATCGAAGTAGGGCCGCAGATCGCTGGCGTCGTACTGCTGCCGCACGCCCTCGAAGATCAGCCGCAGCGCGCCCAGCTCCAGCGGCACGATCTGCGCCGCCGTCTCGTCGTCGCGGTAGAAGCTGTAGGTGCCCTCGGGCCAGCCGAAGACCTCGATGACCTTCTGGCGCACCTGGGCGCTCAGGGCGTTGAACAGCTCGTGCGGGCCGAGCACCCCGAAGTGGCGCAGGGCGTCGCCGAGCCGCCCGTCGAAGTCCCCCAGGCGGTTGAGGGCGGCGTTGAGGGTCTCGCGGCTGATGAGCCGCTGCGACACCATGAACTCGCCCAGCAGCTCGCCCTTCAGGTTGCTGGTGACGTACTCGGGCCGCCCCTCGCGCCAGAAGATCTCTTTGCGCTTCTCGCCGTGGGCCAGGTGCAGCCGCCCGGTGACCTTCAGCGCCGCGTAGCGGTACAGCAGCCGGGGGAAGGCGTAGCGGTCGAAGGTGCCCTGGAAGTCGGGGGTCTTCTTGCCCGTGCGCGCCAGGGTGGCGAGCCCCGACATGGCGGTCTTCAGGTCGGCCACCGGCACCCACTGGCCGTCGTCGATGCTCACCGTCTCGCCCGGCTTGAGGCCCTCGCGCTCGGCGATCTGTACGAAGGTGTTGGCGCCCATCGGCCCGAAGATCACGCCGTCGCGGTCCCGGATGCGGAACTGGCTGTTGGGGGTCCAGGCGGCCGGGGTGTCGGGGATCCACTCCACGGCCCGGGGCACCGGCGTGCCGGGCTTGGCGCCGCGCACCCCGGGGAAGGCCGGCGTGGCGCGGGTCAGCTCGGGCAGCATGCGCTCGACCACCTGGTCGGTGGCCGCCTGCTGCCGGCGCTCGTCCTCGATCTCCTTGGCGAAGACCGACTTCATGAACCGGGCCATGTCCTGCCCGCTCACGCGCACCTGCTCGTGGAACAGGTGGTCGAGCAGGGCGTCGAGGAAGTCGGTGGCGGTCTGGTGGCGGGCGCTCGCCTCGCGGGCGAGCCCGCGCTTGAGGATCAGCCGCAGCCCGTCGGGCACCCCGGGGGGCAGGGCGTCCAGGGCCGCCGCGCAGTCGGCCTCTTTGACCAGCATCATGGTCTCGAGGTCGTTGGCCCCCGAGAACAGCCGGTTCATGGC
>JAUHVS010000331.1 GCA_030424955.1 bacterium
CCGGCGGGCGCCCTGCGGCTCATCGAGCGCGTCGCGCAGGACCCCGCAGAGACCGCCGCCATCGACATCCTGCTGACCGACGTCGGCGCCCTGGGCGACGGCACCGCCGCCGCGCCGCTGCAGGCCCTGCTCGACCACCCCCGCGCCGGGCAGGCCGCCTGGCGCGCGCTGCGACAGCTCGCGGGCGCGCACTGGTCCCGGCCCGATGAAGACGAGCCCCTCGACGTACAGCAGCAGGCCTACGCCGAGCTGGTCCGCGATCGCCGCCTGGATGACGGCCTCGTCGCCGACCTGCTGACCCTGGCCCACGCCCGCGGTGACGGGCCCGGCGCGGTGTCGCTCATGGCCGCCGCGCAGTGGGCCCAGGCCCCCGCCGTCGACGCCCCGCTCACCGCCTGGGCCGCCAGCCAGCACGCCCCGGCGCGGGTGGCCGCCCTGGACGCCCTGGGCTTCCGCCTGAGCCACCGCGGCGGCCCCGCCGCGCCCCTCGTGGCCGCCCTGAGCCACGCCGATCCCGCCAGCGCCTTCGCCGCTGCCCGGGGCCTCGCCCTCGCCAACCGCAGCGAGGGCATCGCGGTGCTGCTGTCCACCCTTGAGCTGGGCGCCGATCTCGACAGCCGCCGCCGCGCCGTCGACGCCCTGGGCGCCCTGGCCGACGCCCGCGCCCTCGATCCCCTGCTGGCCCTGGCCGAGCAGGACGACCACGCCCTGCAAGAGCCTGCGGCCGAGGCCCTGGGGCGGCTCGCCACCGACGGCCCCGCCCGCGACCGCGTGTTCCCGCTGCTGCGCACCCTGGCCCAGCGCCCCGGCGGGTGGTCCCGCGGGGGCGTCGCCGAGCGCGCCCTCACCGGCCTGCGCTGGGTGGGCGGCCACGACGCCTGGGCGCTCATCCGCGCCCGCATCACCGACGACAGCTGGGTGATCCGCGAGGCGGTCTGCCGGCTCCTGCAGCACGATCCCGGCGAGGCCGCCGACGCCCTGCTGACCCGCGCGCTCCGCACCGACGACGACTGGGACGTGGCCGTCGCCTGCGCCCGCAGCCTGCGGCACCGCCACGGCCCCGACAGCCTCGTGCCCGACCTCGCCCTCGCCCGCAGCGAGCACACCGAGGTCGAGCCCGACACCGTGACCCGCCTGTGCACCCAGGCCGACCCCGCCGCGCTCTTCGCCCTGCTGCCCGACGTGCAGGACTGGGACGCGTACGGGGCCCCCATCGCCGACGCGCTCCGCGCCCGCGCCACCGCCGACGACGCCTTGCCCGCCCTCAGCGCCCGCCCGCTGTCGGTGGCCACGCTGGCCGCGCAGATCCTGGGCCACCAGCCGGCCGCGCCGGCGGTCTCGGCGGCCCTCGACGCCGCCCTGCCCCCCGCCATCGCGGCGTGGCGCGCCGAGCGCGTCCCCGAGCGCGACCCCACCGAGGCGGCCGCCTTCCTCACCCGCCTGATCTGGGCCGCCGCCCGGCACGGCGTCGGCGCCGCGCCCATCACCGAGCTGGCCGGGGCCGCCGAGCCGGGTGACGACGCCCGCGCCGTCCGCCGCGCGGCCCTCACCGCCCTGGCCGATGGCCTCGGCGACGCCGCCGCCCTGGACGCCCTGCGGGACGCCATCGGCGCCGATGACGCCGCGGCCCGTGCCCTGGGCGCCGCCGGGCTGGCCCAGCGGGACGCCGCCGCGGCCCAGGCCGCCGCCCCCGCCCTGCTCGATGACGGCCACGCCCTGGGCTGGCTCGCCGGCCCCGGCGTCGACCTGACCGCCGCCCTGCACGTCGGCGCGCGGGACGGCCACACCCACGGCATCGTGCTGCCCCACCTGATCCACGCGGGCGACGTGCCTGCGCTGGCCGGGGTGGCCACCGACGCCACCCTCGACGAGGCCACCCGCCTGGGCGCCCTGGAGGCCCTCGGCCGCCTCGCCGCCCCCGCCGCCGCGGCGCCCCTGCGGGCCGTCGCCACCCACGACGACGCCGACGAGGCGCTGCGCAAGGCCGCCTGGCGCGCGCTGCGCCGCCATCAACGCTGCCGCGCTCGGGCCGAGGTGCACGCCCATGACTGATCCCACGCCCACGCCGGCCCCGGCCGAGCCCACCCGGACCGCCCTCACCGCGCGCTACGCCGGCGCCAGCGGCGTCCAGCCGAGCGAGGACGGCGACCGCCTGGCCCTGGCCACCGATCTGGCCCGCGGCCCGGTGTTCCTCGACGCCGGCATCCGCGACGCCATCCGGGTGCGCGAGTGCCTGTCGGCCCTGCACGCCGTGGTCAGCAGCGACCTGCGCTACACGCCGAAGGACCAGACCGCCTACCTGGCCTGGCGGCGCATGAAGCAGCAGAGCGCCGGGCTTGGGCAGCACCAGGCCCAGCAGGCCTACTTCGACTGGCTCGCCCGCAACGATCCCGACGCCTGGCTGGCCCTCGACCCGGTGGTCACCGTGCACCCCGACGCCGTCGTCTTCGAGGTCTTCTCGAAGGACGAGGGCAGCTACGCGCAGGTCACCCTGGACCACAGCGCCCTGGCCCTCGCCGGCGACCTCACCTGCGGCACCACCCACATCGACTTCAGCGACACCCTGTTCGACGGCCTGCAGCGCCTGCGCAGCGACCGCCCCGCGCGGCTCGTCATCGGCGCCGACGCGGTCGCCCTGCAGCCCGGCGCCGACGCCCCGGTCATCGAGAAGCGCATCCAGGTGCCCGACGCCTGGCTCCGCGGCTTCCTGCAGGTGCAGTCGGCCGCGCTGCTCGCCGACACCCCCGTCGAGCTCGCCCCCATCGACCTGTACAACGCCCTGCGCCACCTGCGCCTGAACGCCGACCAGAAGAAGGGCGGCCGCGGCGTGCGCTTCGAGCTGGTGCCCGGCGAGGCCCCGCGGCTGGTGCTCGAGCCCTGGGAGACGGTCATCGACAGCGCCGGCGCGCCCTACGCCGGCCGCCGCGCCCGGGTGATCCGCGTGTGGGGCCGCCGCCGGGTGATGCTGCGGCGCCGGGCCCTGCCCTTCGCCGACAGCGTCACCGTGCACCTGCTCGGCACCGGCCTGCCCAGCTTCATCGTGCTGCGCTGCGGCCCGGTCACCGTCACCCTCGGGCTGTCGGGCTTCACCGCCAGCAACTGGTCGGCGGCGCTGAGCTTCGACGTGTGCCTGCCCCGCCCCGCCGCCGGCGAGGCCGACCCCCACCGCGCCGCCGTCGTCGCCGCCCTGGCCGAGCGCCACGTCGCCTCGGTCAAGGCCGTCGCCCAGGCCGCCGACCTCAAGCCGGCCGAGGCACGCGCCGCCCTGCAGCGCGCCTGCCAGCACGGCCAGGTCATGTACGATCTGGCCCGCGACCAGTACCGTCACCGCCCGCTCGTGGGCGTCGACCTCGATCCGGTGCGCCTCGCCTTCCGCGGCGACCGCGAGAAGCAGGCCCACGACCTGCTGCACACCAAGGGCGCCGTGAAGATCGTGCGCGAGGTCCCGCACCTGGCCAGCACCGAGGTGGTGGGCGACGTGGCCGTGGCCGCCGACGGCCGCACCTACCGCGTGAGCTTCCACCTCGATGACGAGGGGCGCATCGGCCAGATCGCCGACACCAGCCCCTTCTTCCGCCAGCATGGCCTGAAGCACGGCCCCAGCGCGCCGCTCATCGCCCTGCGCCTGGCCCACGCCCAGGCCGCCGCCGCCCGCGCCGCCCAGCGGGGCAAGGGCCGCCAGCAGGTGCAGGTCGAGGCCCGCACCTACACCCGACGCCGGCCCACGGGCGAAGAGGTGCACCACCTCGCCCTGGACCGCACCCGCCTGCGCATCCGCTGGGGGCTGCGCGACGCCGCGCGCCCGCGGCTGCAGCAGCTGGTCTTCGACAGCGTGGCGGACGCCCGCGCCGCCTACTTCGAGCGCGTGGACGCCCTCGAAGCTCAGGGCTTCCTCGACGCGAGCGCGGGGTAAGGGGGAACCATGGCCATTCGACCCAGCACCCGCCCCGCCGATCCCGCCGCCCTCTGGGCCGCGGTGCGCGCCGCCGGCGGCATCGACGCCTTCGTGAACGCCCAGCTTGTGGCCAACGGCTACGCGGTGGAGCGCCGCGAGAGCGACGGCATGAGCCCGCGGCAGATCAAGCAGTACAAGGCCAGCCTCAAGGCCGAGGCCGCCGAGCGCCGCCGCCTCGCCGCCGACGCGTGGACCGCCTACAAGGCGACCCACATCGTGCACCTGGGCGAGGGCGTCTACTTCAACGACGCCGACGACTTCGACCGCTTCGACCTGCCCGATCCCGACGCCCGGCTGGCCGAGAACGCCTGCCCGCGCCTCGACGATCCGCAGGCCCTGGCCGACGCCCTGGGCCTCACCGTGCCCACCCTGCGCTGGCTCACGTACCACCGCGAGGCCGCCACCGGGCTGCACTACCGCCGCTTCACCATCCCCAAGCGCAGCGGGGGCGAGCGCGCCATCTGGGCGCCGCTGCCCACCCTCAAGGCGGCCCAGCGCTGGATCCTGCGCGAGATCGTCGAGCACCTGCCCGTGCACGGCGCGGCCCACGGCTTCGTGCCCGGCCGCGGCATCGTCAGCAACGCCCGCCCGCACACCGGCGCGCGGTTGCTCGTCAACGTCGACCTCAAGGACTTCTTCCCGTCGGTCACCCTGCGCCGCGTGAAGGGGGTGTTCCGCAAGGCCGGCTACCGTGAGCAGGTCGCCACCCTGCTGGCGCTGCTGTGTACCGAGGCCCCCCGCGAGATCGTGCCCCACGACGGCACCGACTACTTCGTGGCCCTGGGCCCGCGCTGCCTGCCCCAGGGCGCGCCCACCAGCCCGGCCCTCACCAACACCCTGTGCCAGCGCCTCGACCGGCGCCTGAGCGGCCTCGCCCGCCAGCGCGGCTGGCGCTACACCCGCTACGCCGACGACCTGAGCTTCAGCCTGCCCCCCGGCACCAAGGGCGACGGCAACGTGGGCACCCTGCTCGGCGCCATCCGGGCCATCTGCGAGGCCGAGGGCTTCGCCCTCAACCCAAAGAAGACCCGGGTGTGTCGCCCGGGCGGCCGCCAGCAGATCACCGGCCTGATCACCAACGGCGACGGCCCCCCCCGGGCGCCGCGCGCCCTGCGGCGACAGCTCCGCGCGGCCCTGCACCACCTCGACACCGGCCAGCCCCTGCGCGAGGGCGAGACCCTGGCCCGCCTCGCGGGCTACGCCGCCTTCATCCACCAGACCCACCCGGCCGAGGGCGCCGATCTGCTCGCGCGCCTCGCCGAGCACGCCAAGGCCGCCCCGTGACCGTCGCCGCCACGCCCGTCACCCTCATCACGGGGGCGGCCAGCGGGCTGGGCCAGGCCCTCGCCTTCGAGCTCGCCCGCCGGGGCGCGCGCATCCTGGCCACCGACCTGCCCACCGCCGATCTGGGCCCCACCTGCGAGGGCGTCCGCGCCGCGGGCGGGCAGGCCACCCCCCACCCCCTCGACGTGCGCGACCCCGCCCAGTTCGCCGCCGCCTGGGCCGCCGCCGAGGCCGCCTACGGGCCCGTCGATCTGCTCATCAACAACGCGGGCGTGGCCGTCGTGGGCCCCATGGCCGATGTGTCCCTCGACGACTGGCGCTTCCAGCTCGACGTCAACCTGTGGGGGGTCATCCACGGCTGCCGGCTCGCCGCCCAGCGCATGCCCGCGCGGGGCCACGGCGCCCTGCTCAACGTCGCCAGCGCCGCCGGCCTGCTCTCGCCGCCCAAGATGGCGCCCTACAACGTCAGCAAGGCCGCGGTCATCGCGCTGACCGAGACCCTGGCCGCCGAGCTTCGGGGCACGGGCGTCACCTGCACTGTGTTGGCGCCGCTGTTCTTCCAGACCAACCTCATGGCCACCAGCCGGGTCACCGACCCGCGCATCAAGAAGACCGCCGCCCGCGAGATGGCGAAGGGCAAGCTGACCGCCGCCGACGTGGCCCGCGACGCCCTCGAGGCCCTCGACGCCGGCCGGCTCTACGCCCTGCCCATGCCGTCGGGGCGCTGGTACTGGCGGGCGAAGCGCCTCATGCCACAGGGCTACGTGGGCCTGCTCCACCGCATCACCCAGCGGGCCCTGAAGCGCTGATCCCGGCCCCGCGCCGGCCCCCGCTCGACCCCCTTGCACCCCGCTGCCAATCCTGCCAACGTCCGCGAACCACCGTGGAGCAGCGCCGGGTCTAGCCTGACGCTTGTCGTCGCGGGCGGCGTTGCGCCGTCCAGGGGATTGCCTGCTCATGCTTCACGAGGAAGGTTGTTTCAGAACGTCGCTATCGGGGGAGTACCCCCTCATTCGCGCCGGGCTGGGCCAACCTCGCCATTCGCGGTTCCGGCTGCGAATGAGGGGGTACTCCCCCGGCGAGTTCGGTGAACCTTCCACGTCCCGGGTCTTGTGGTAGCGAACCGCGCTGCCCCACGGTGGTCCTCTTCTGAGGCTGGCTGATGGCCGCGCGTAAGATTGCCGCCGATACGCCCGAACTGCGCGCGCAGTGGGGCGACTGGACTTTCACGGATGCAAACCGTGAGAAGGCCGACTGGCATATCAAGAAGTATCCCGAAGGCCGCCAGAAAAGCGCGGTCATGCCGCTGCTCGACCTGGCGCAGCGCCAGGTTGGCGAAGAGACCCAGACGCAGGGCTGGCTGCCGCTGCCGGTGATGGAATATGTTG
>JAUHVS010000332.1 GCA_030424955.1 bacterium
CCTGGGCGGCGGGTTCTTCTGGCGCCTCAGCTTCCGCATGGGCCTGGCCGACGTCACCCTCACCGATCTCGAGGGGCAGATCCGCACCGCCATGAGCGGCGACGCCGCCGTGCGGCTGGCGGTCATCAAGGCGGCCAAGGGCTTCCCGCCCCTGCCGGCCAAGGCGCTGCGCGGCGACACCGTGCACGATCAGCTGGCCGCCCACGCCCGCGCGGCCCTGGCCCTGCCCCGCATCGCCCGGGTCGAGGGCGGCGAGCTCGTGGTGAGCAAGATCTTCGAGTGGTACATGACCGACTTCGGCACGTCGCCGGTGCAGTGGATCGAGCGGGTCGCGCCGGGCGCCGTGCCCACCAACCTGCCCGTGCGCTTCGAGCCCTTCGACTGGAGCCTGAACGGCACCTGCCCCTGAGCCCCGCCCCCTGAGCCGCACCCGCAACGCCCTCAGGGCAGCGGATCGCCCTCGTCGGCCTCGTCGGCCTCGTCGTGCTCGGCGCACAGGGGGGCCAGCGCGAAGGCCGGATCCAGCACCAGCGCCGTCGGGGCGCCCGGCTGGCAGCCCCGCAGCCCCTGCGCGTCCTCGACACAGCGGTAGCCATCGGCCAGGCGGCAGTCGTCGTCGTCCTCGCAGGGCAGCAGCGCCACGCCCGCCAGCGCGGGGGTGCCGGGGCCGGCGCACGCGCCGTCGTCGGCGGGCACGGTGCAGTAGCCCCCCGGCCAGGCCTGCCCCGCCAGGGTCGTCACGCAGGTCCCGCCGCCCACACACGCCACGCCCGCCGCGCACGGGGCGCCCACCGGCACCCCACAGCCCGCCGGGAGCCCGTGGTCGTCGTGGGGCGCCTCGCCGGCCTCGGTCCACGGGCAGAGCATCGGCAGCCGCGCGGTGTGGTAGCCCACCGGCAGGGGGCGCCCGGTGGGCGAGGTCAGGGCGGTCAGCGGCCGCTCCACATAGAGCAGCACCAGGTCGCGGGCCCCGCCCCGCAGCTCCGTCGGCGCAAACCGCCCGTCCCCGTCCACGTCCTCGTAGAGCAAGATGAAGCCCACCCGGTAGGCGGCCTCGGTGTCCGCCCAGCGGTGGTCCGGCGGGCGCTCGAACACGTTGATCTCGAAGATCCCCGGGAAGCGCACCGCCACCGACAGGGCCGCCTGCTCGCGCAGGTCGTCACCGACCTCGGCCTCGTCAGTCTCGGTGCTCCAGAAGATGCTGGCCCGCAGGGGCGCGTCGAAGTCCACCGGCCCGCCCGCGGTGATGACCTGGCCGGTCAGGTGGTGCTGCACCGCCCCGCGGTAGCCCCGCTCGACCACGGGATCACCGCAGGCCGCCACCGCGGCCGCCACCCCCCACCCAAAGACCAGCCGGCCCGCGCGTCGCCTCATCAGAACTTCACCCCCAGCCCCAGCGCGCCCTGGCCCGTGACGCGGCTCGTCGTCGCGTCGCCCACCTGCGCGCCGTTGTCGATGATGGCCCGCCGGAAGGTGTGGGTGACCGGGCCGCCCTCCAACCGCACGCTCAGGCGCTCGGTGAGCGGCACCTCGGCGCTGAACAGGCCGCCAAACACCAGCCCCCAGGCCGTCCGGGTCTCGTCGGGCAGCGCCTGCGAGAGCTGAACGCCCTCGACGATGAGGCCCGCCCCCAGGCTCAGCCAGCCGGTCACGTCGAACACGCGCTCCACGGTGAGGGCGAGGCCAAGCTGGCGATCGGTCACCGCCACGCCGTCCACGGTGGCGTCGCCCTGGGCCCAGCGCCCACGCAGGCCGGCGGTGAGCCACGGCAGGTCCACCGCGTAGCCCAGGACCACCTCGGGCACCACCCCGCGCCCGTCCAGCACGGGCACCCGGGCGCCGCCCAGCACCGTGACCCCCTGGCTCAGCCGCGCCGCGCCGCCCTTGCGCACCAGCCGCGCGTAGGCCACGCGGCTCGACGCCACGGCCGCCAGATCCACCACCTGATCGCGGCCCACCGTGACGGCGTACTCGCGGTAGTGGTCCGGGTGGCGCTCCTGGATGAAGTACGGCCCCGGGGCCAGGCTCACGGTGACGCCGGCCCGGTCGGGCGACAGCTCCACCCGCAGCGGCCCCTGCGCGCTGTCGGCCCGCGCCAGGTAGCGGGCCGGCGCGCCCAGCTTCAGGCCCCCGCTGCCCACCGCCTCGCTGGGCCGGCTGAGCACGAAGTCGCCGCGCCCCTTGAGGTCGTAGCGGTAGGTGGGGTGCTGCAGGGTCGCCGTGCGCCCGCTCGCGTGCAGGGTGTGGCGGTAGGCGTACAGGTAGGCCTCGGTCAGCGTGACCTTGCCGTCCCCGTCGTGGTCGCCCGCCCCCAGCAGGGCCGCCACCAGGTGATGCGTGAAGAAGGATCCGCCCAGGCGATCGGACTCGTGGCTGTCCTCGCCGGCGGCGCTGCTGGTCATCACCGCCGTGCCCTCGACGGCCAGCGTGTCCTCCAGGCGCAGCTCGAAGGGCGCGGCGGGCGTGGCGCCCTTGACCCGCGTGAGCCCCCCCGACCGGCACCCGTCGATGACCAGCACCCGCACGGCGGCGGGCACCCTGGCCACCCGGGCGCGGAGCTCGGCGTAGGGCAGCGTGCTGTCCCCCAGGTGCAGGCCGACGGCGTCGGCGTGGCCGCTGTAGTAGACCACCAGCGCCGCCTGCGCCGCGGGGGCCTCGGCGGCGATGCGCCGGGCCACGGCGTCCAGGGTCGACAGGGCGTGGGTGACGTCGGTGTTGGTGAGCAGCACGCTGTCGGTCGCGCCCACGCCGCCGACCCGGCGCAGGGTCTCGGCCACCCGCTCGGCGTCGCGGCGGGCGTAGCGCAGCTCAACCTCGTCGGGGCGGCCCACGTCGTTGCCGATGGCCACCAGGTAGGTGCGGGCGCGGGCCGCGCCAGGGCCCACGCACAGCCACAGCGCCAGCAGCCCCGCCAGGCGCGCGGCCGCGGCGGCCCACCGGTGGGGGGCGCGGGCCCTCATGGCTTGTGCAGCTCGAAGGGCGTCGCCTGGCAGCCCGCGGGTAAGGTCAAGTGATCCGCCGAGCGCGGCCCCAGGGCGTCGAGGCCGATGGGCGCCGCGCACCACACCAGGAAGATCCACTCGCGCCCGCTGGAGTCATCGAGCAGCGCCGCCCCCGGCAGCGCCCCCTCCTCGCCGAGGGCGCTCGCGGGCAGGGCGCGGCCGTCGGCGGGCACATACGGGAACAGGGCGCCGTCGGACTCCGCCCCCACCACCAGCAGGTGCCCACCCACGGGGCCGCCGGTGGCCAGGAACCGCAGCCGGTCGCCGGCCTGGGCGTGATCGCCGCTCACCAGCTCAGCCACCGCCTCGCCCCGGCGCCGCACCACCCGCAGGCGCAGGCTGCCCTTGACCTGCACCGTCTCGACCCCCGCGCCGCCCACCGGATCACCGGGGGGCGCCCCCGGCCACCACACCGCCAACCCGGCGGCCACCCCAGCGGCCAGCAGCGCCCCCACCGTGGGCCAGCGCCACCGGGCCCGCGGCGCGGGCCGGGCGGGGCGGGCCTCGGCGGCCAGGGCCTGCTCGATCCGGGCCGACATCGCCTGCGGGTTGGCGCCGGGCAGGCCACCGAAGCCCGCCTGCCGCGCGGCCAGCGCCTCGGCGTTGGCCGCCGACGCCGCCGCCCAGGCCGCCACCGCCGCCCGCTGCGCGGGGCTCGCCTCGCCGGTGACGTAGGCGTCCAGGGCCGCCTCGCTGGGGGCGTCGGCGGGCCGCAGGCTCTCCCAGGGTGCGGTCACGGTGTGGTCTCCTCAAGCTGGGTGCGGGCCCACTGCACGAAGCGATCGCACAGGTTGCCGACCGTGCGGCGGGACACCGCCAGGTGCAGCGCCGCCTCGGCGTGGCTCATGCCGTCCACGAACACCGCGACGGCCGCGGCGGCCTGGCGGGGATCTGCGAGGGCGAGCAATCGGCGCATGGCGATCATCTGCTCCACGTCGTAGGGCGCCGAGCCCGGCGCCGCCTCTTCGGCTCGCACCTCGAGCAGCACCCGCCGCCGGCTCCGGTCGCGGATCTGGTTGAGGCAGTAGTTGGTGGTGATGCGGTACAGCCACGTCGACGGGCTGGCCCGCGGATCGTAGCGGTGCAGGGCGCGCGAGGCGCGGATGAACACCTCTTGGGTGGCCTCCTCTGCCGCGGCGTCGCTGCCCAACAGCTGCCGGGCGCGGCGGAAGACGACGGCGCCGTAGCGCGCGAACCAATCGGCGACGCGGGGATCCACGGGCACAGGCTACGCGCACGGCCCGCGCCGTGCACGGCCCATGCGCGCCCCCAGCCTCAGTCGTCGTCCCACCCGCCCCCGCCCAGGCTGCGCAGGTAGCCGGCGATGAGGCTCACCTCGGCGTCGCTCAGGCTCGCGCGGGACCACGCCGGCATGTAGCGGGTGCGCTGACCGTAGCTGCGCCCGCCCTCCCCCTCACGCACCACCTCGAACACGTCCTCGCCCAGCGCGCTCTGGCGCACCGGGCCCCCCCGCGCGTCGCCGCCGTGGCAGTTGGCGCAGAGCTGACCGTAGAGCCCGGCGCCCGTGGTGGGCCGGGGGCCGCGGCCGAGCCAAGTCAGGATCTCGGTGAGCTTGGCGTCGGGCAGGCCCGCCGCGTCGTAGGCCGGCATCGGCGAGCCGTAGCCCAGCCCCTCGCGGCCGTTGCGGATCACCCACGTCGCGTAGCCCGCCACGGGCAGGCGGATCTGCGGCCCGAGGTCGGTGCCGTCGCCGGTGTCGCCGTGACAGGCGCTGCACTGCAGCTGGTAGATCTCGCCGGCGCTCAGGTTGGCCACGTCGATGGCGCCGCCACCGCCGGCGGCCCCGCCGCCCACGCCGCCGTCCACCAGCGCCGCCAGGAACGCCTCGAGGGCCGCGATGTCGTCGTTGTTGAGCTGGGCGAAGCCCGGCATCGCGCCGCGCCCCCCCAGCACCACCGGCCCGATGCCGCTGCGCCCCTGGATGGACTGCGGGTAGGGCCCCGCCCCCTGGGCGTCCGCGCCGTGGCACACCGCGCAGCTGCGCATGTAGAGCGCCTGGCCGTCGGCCACCAGCGGATCCACCGCGCCGCCCCCGCCGCCGCCGTTGGCGCCGCCCCCCTGCACCCCGCCCAGGCCCCCCACGGGCGTCGTGCCCACCCCCCCGGCCCCAGACGGGGTCGCCGTGGGCGCGGGCTCCGGGCCCGGGTTGGGATCGATGAGCTCACAGCCCGCCGACAGCATCACCACCCACAGGACGTACAGTCCCTTCATCACACCACCTCCAAACGGATAGACGTGACAGCGTTCACGCCGTCACTGAACTCAAGATCCTGGTCAGGCTGCTGGTTGCCGGCGCGGTCGACCGCGCGCACCTCCAGCGTGTAGCGGCCGGGCGTCGCGTCGAAGGCGAAGGTCCACAGGGCCCAGACCGCCCGGAAGGGCCACTCGAAGCCGGCGTCGGCGAACTGCACCGCGGCCGCCACCTCGGGGTGGGCGGCCTGCACGTCCGCCGGCTGCGCCAGCTGGGCGGGCACCCACGGGCCGCCGTTCACCCGGCACTGCACCTCGGCCACCCCGGCGTGCCCCGAGGTCGCGAAGCCGTGGCACACCACGACCCCCGCCGGCACCCGCAGGCCCGCCGTCGGCGCGGTGATCTTCGAGGTCACCGACGCCGTGCTGTGATCGGTGAAGCCGGTGGACTGGTAGGTGCCGAAGGCGCTGTCGTCATCGGTGACCGTGATGCGCTCCAGCCACTTGACGCTCGCGTAGCCGAAGCCGTCGGGCACCAGCAGCCGCACGGGCGCGCCGTGCTCGCGGCGCAGCGGCTCGCCGTTCATGTGGGTCACCAGCAGCGGCTCGGCGAGCTCGGTGAGCGCGGCCGGATCGTACAGGCGCCCCAGCGGCAGGTTGTTGGTGAAGCCGTCGGCGCCGAAGATGTGCAGGCGCACCCCCCGCGCGCGGTCGATGCCGGCGCGATCGAGGAACAGCCGCAGGGGCACCCCCCGCCACAGGGCGGTGCCCACCAGCCCCTGCGCGGTGTCGCTGTCCACCACGCACTGCATGGTCTTCAGCACGCTCACGGCGTGGGCCTCCGCCGCCGCGATGTCCGCCAGGGTGACCGACAGGGGCGTGTCCACCAGCCCGTCGATGGCCATCGACCAGTCGCTGGCCGCCAGCCGGGGCATCCGCCAACCCGCGATGGAGCCCTCGGCCCCGTTCTTCATGTAGTGATCGGCGGTGGGCGTGAGGAACGGCAGCGCGAGCCCCGCGGTGAGCGGGGTGACCTCGTGGCGCGCGCAGCGCGCCAGGCTCAGGCCCAGCAGGCCCACGGCGCTGCGGCCCAGGAACGCACGTCGGGACAGCATCACCTCAGCCCCCCCACGCGTCGAAGGCCGAGTACACGCCCACGAACAGGTCCAGCGAGCGCACGGTGTTCTGACCCCACGGCGTGAAGAAGCCCTGGGCCGACACCCCCAGCCCCGCGAAGAGATCGGCGTTGACGCCGGCGCCCACCTTCACGGCGCGCCGCTGGGTCGGGATGGGCTGCGACACCGAGAAGCCCACGGCGGGCGCCGTCAGGCTCCACTGCACCTCCCCGAGCAGCTGCAACAGCACCGGCCCGGCCGGGCGCGCGCCGATCTCCAGGCGGCCCAGCACCTC
>JAUHVS010000333.1 GCA_030424955.1 bacterium
CGATGGCATGCCTGATGGCACCCCGAGCACGAACCCATCACGGGGCGCATCCAGCGACGGCGATGCTCGACGGGCGAGCGGGGCAGCGCAGCGCCCGAAGCGGCAGCGCGCGGAACGGCAGCGCGCGGAACGGCAGCGCGCCACGTCCCCGGCCGACACGCTGCGGGCCGAGTCGGCGTTGCTCGTCGCCGCGCGGGGCCGGCTGGCCGCGGGGGACGCCGCCGGCGCGCTCGCGACCTGGGTGAGCGCCCCGGTAGGGGCCTGGACGGGCGCTGGGGTGGTGCGCGCAGGGGGCGCGAGCTTGGGCGCGCGGGTGGTGGTGGTCGGGGGCACCAGCGTTGGCGGCGCCGGGCGCACGGCCGTGGTGGCGTGGCTGGCGGCCGCGGCGTCGGCCGGAGGGGCTCGGGTGGCCGTGGTGGGCCATGGCTACGGCGGGCGCCGCCAGGGGGTCGTGCCGCCGGGCGGTGATCCTGATTTTGGGGACGACGCCGCGCTCCTGGCGGCGGCGCTGCCAGGCGTCGAGGTGGTCGTCGGCCCGCGTGGGCCGACGGCGCGGGCGCTCGAGGGGCGCGTCGATCTGGTGTTGACGGACGGCGGCCTGTTGGACGGCCGGGTGCGGGCGGACGCCGTGCTGGCGGTGGTGGACGCCACGGCCAGCGGCGCGGTGATGCCCGCGGGGCCGGCCCGGGTGGGCCTGGCCGCCGTGCGCGCCGCAGGGGCTCGGCTGTGGTGGCACCGACACAGCGAGCCGGGGGCGCGGCCGGCGCCGGAGGACGCCCTGGCGCGGAGCGAGGTGGTCGTCACTGGGGTGCGCCTGCCCGATGGGCGGCGGGTGCCCGTGCACTGGCTGGCGGGGCGCACGGTGCGGCCGGTCTGCGGGATCGCGCGGCCGGCCTCGTTCTTGAACAGCCTGGCGGGGTGTGGCGCAGCGGTGATCGATCCCCTCATTCGGGCCGATCATCACCCGTTCCGTCTGGCGGAGCGGCCGGCCGGCGGGCCGGTGTGTGTGACCACGACCAAGGACTGGGCGCGCTGGCCCGCGGGCTGGCCGGTGGCCGTGGTCGAGACCGATTTGGTGGTGACGGGGCTGACCCGCGACGCCGAAACCTGGCTGGGGGTCCGCCGATGACGGGGCGGCGTGGGGGGCCGGTCTGGCTCCGGGTCCTGGGCTGGGGGCTGCGCCGGCTGCCGCAGCGCTGGGCCAGGCGGCTCGGGGCCGGGCTGGGCTGGGTGTGGCACACGCTGGTGCCGATCCGTCGAGCGGTCGCGCGGGAGAACGTGGCGCGGGCGCTGCCGGCGCTCTCGCCCGCGGCCCGTCATCGCCTGGTGGCCGCTGCGTTTCGGCACTACGGCGCCAGCGTGGTGGAGACCCTGCGCGCGTCGGCTGCGCCGGTGGTGCTGGCGCCGATGCGCGGTCAGGCACACCTGGACGCGGCCCTGGGCGCGGGCCGCGGCGTCATCGTGCTGACCGCCCACCTGGGGCACTTCGAGCGGCTCGTGCGGGCGCCGCAGGTGGCGGGCGCGCGGCTGTGGGTGGTCACCCGGCGGTTCCGCTCGCCCCGCGCACAGGCGGCGTGGGCGGCCCTGCGGCAAGGGGGGGCAGGGCTGCTCGCGGCGGGGGCGTCGGGCCGCGCCGCCGTGGCTGCGCTGCGCCGCAACGAGGTGGTGGGGTATGTGCTCGACCAGCACGACGCCGGCCGTCGCGCGGCCGTGGTGTCGTTCTTTGGCCGCCCCGCGGCGACCTCGGTGGACGTGGCGCGGCTGGCGCGGATCACGGGGGCCGCGGTGGTGCCTGTGTTCACCTGGTGGGACGGCGCGCAGCACGTGCTCGCCGCGGAGCCGCCGGTGGTGTGGCCCCGCACCGGTGATCCGCGGGCCGATGACGTCGCCGGCACGGCCGCCTGTGTGGCGGTGGTGGAGGCCGCGATCCGTCGCCATCCCAGCCAGTGGCTGTGGATTCACCGCCGCTGGAAGGTGCCCGAGGCCCCGGCTCAGGGCGGCGGGAGCTGATCGAGCAGTTGTCGGGCGTCGGGGTGGTCGGGGGCCTGATCGAGCACGGCCTGCCACGCGGCCCGCGCGGCTGCGAGGTCGCCCAGCCGCGCGTGGGCGATGCCCAGGTTCACCCGGGCGGAGAGGTGGCTGGGGTTCTGATCGACGAACCGGGCGAGCAGGGCGCGGGCGGCCCCGTCGTCCCCGGCCCGGCCGACCTCTTTGGCGAGCAGCAGGACCACCGCCTCGTCGTGGGGGTGGTGGGCAAGGTGGGCCCGCAGGTAGCGGATGGCGGCGGGCCGGTCCTTGAGCTGGATGGCGGCCTCGCCGGCGCAGCGGCTGGCGTCGGTCTCGGGGTGCAGCCCGGCCAGGGGCTCGCACAGGGCGCGGGCGGCGGCGGCGTCACCCTTGGCCAGGGCGGCGAGGCCCTCGGTGACGCCCGCCGGGATCGGCTGGGGCGCCGGCGTGGGCGCCTCCGCTGCCGGCCGGGCGGCGATGACGGCGGACAGGATCTGGCGGCGGCGGTCGGTGGCGGCGCGCTCACAGCGCAGCGGCTCGGGCAGGGGGGTGATCAGGCTGAGCGCCTGCTGCGCGAGGGCCGCGCTCACCCGGCCCTGCGCCCGCTCGAAGGGCAGGTCGGCGTGGGCACGCATCAGCTGGGCGTTGACCGCCGAGAAGCGCCAGGCGGCGGGGCCCAGGCCGAAGCCCAAGGTCGGCGCCATCACGCCCGGAGAGCACGCAGGCAGGGCCCCCAGGATGCGCCCGAGGCCGTGGAGCAGCGTGAGCACCTCGGCGTCGTGCAGGCCGCCCGGATCTCGCGGGTACAGGGGGGCCAGGGTCCGGGCGACCAGGTGCCGGCCCGCGTAGCGGCTGCGCACGAGGTCACTCACCCGCGCCCGGCGCGGGGGCGGCGCGCTCGTGAAGGCCACCACCAGGTCGGCCCCGTCGGGGATGGCCTCGGCCTCCAGGTCGCTGAGCAGGGCCTCGGTGGTGCGGGGGCGCACGGGCTGCCAGGCTTGAAAGCCGACCACGTCGAGGGCGACGCCCGCGGTCGCCTGGAGCTGAGCCGAGGCCGCGATCAGCCGCGGGGCGAGGCGGGCGCGGGGGTCGCTGCTGCGGGCGAGGTCGCTGTCGTACCGCACCGCGACGCGCAGGGTTCGGATCGCGGGGGGCAGCGGCTGCGTGAGGGCAGGCAGCTGCGAGGGCGCGGTGCGGACCGGGGCGGGGCCACAGCCTGCGACGAGGGCCGCCGCGGCCAGCCAGAGGGTGGCCGGCGCGGCGCGTCGGGGGCCGCGCGGGCAGGGGGCGCGCGCCTCGATCGCCGCCGCCCGTGCGCCGCGGTCCTGGAATAATTTCGTACGCCTGTGCAGCATCGCGGCATGGTACGTACGGCACTCTGTTCGAGCAACGCGGCCGGCCGCTCGCGCCGGCGGGAGGGGAGCGTCCGGTGAGCCCACGCAGCCCATCTATCATCCTTGTCGCGGACGCGGATCCACGCACCGAGGCGCTGTGTACGTCGCTCTTCGCCGCGCAGGGCCGCTTCACCGTGCAGGCGTGTCGGACGGCGCAGGCCGCGCAGGCCGCGCTGCAGGCGCAGGCCCCGGCGGCGCTGATCTGTGAGGTGGCGCTGGCCGATGGCGATGGGCTGGCCGTGGCGGAGCGGGCGCGCGAGGCCTACCCGGCCTTGCCCATCGTGGTGCTCACCGGCGAGCCGACGGCGCGCACGGCCGCGCAAGCGGTGCGGCTGGGGCTCGACGACTACCTGCTGAAGCAGGCCGACAGCGTCAACCTGCTGCAGCGCGCGGTCCACGAGGCCATCCGGCGGCGGGCCCGCGAGGGGGAGGTGTCGCGGCTGCTCCACGAGATGGCCGCGCTCAACGACCAGTTCGTGGACGCCATCGAGCGGCTGGAGCGCACCAACCTGGAGCTGGCCGATCGCATCGCCCCGCCGGCCCCCGACGAGGGCGCCTGGCGGATCCTGGTGGTGGACGACGAGCCCAACACGGTGGCGCTGCTCGAGACCCTGCTGCGCAGCCAGGAGTATGAGGTGGACGGCGCCACCAGCGGCGCCGAGGCCCGGGGCCTGTTCACGACCCGGGCCTACGACGTGGTGCTCACCGACAAGAACCTGGGGGACGAGAGCGGGGTGTCGCTGATCGCCGAGATCCACCGGGTCAACCGCAGCACGCGGGTGCTGCTGATGACCGGCTTCGCGACCATCGAGTCGGCCGCGGACGCCATGCGGCTCGGGGCCGTGGGCTACCTGCGCAAGCCCTTCGAGGATCTGCAGGTGGTGCTGGATCAGATCGACGCGGTGATCGAGGAGATCACCCGCGAGCGGGCGGAGCGGCGGTACTTCCATCAGTTCAAGGGCCGCAACTCGGCGTTCCTGGCGCGCTACCGCCTCATCAAGAACAAGCTGGCGACGCTGAACGATCCCTCATGATCTGTCCGGCCTGCCTGTATGTGCAGCCCGGGCCCCGGGCGGTGTGCGTGGCCTGTGGCCGGGCCCTCGCCGAGGCGGCAGAGGGGCCCGGCCCCTTCGTCGGCCGTGGCCGCGCCCTGGCGTGGCTGGACGATCAGCTCGAGACCGTGCTGAAGACCCACCGCCCCCGCTTCGTGGGGGTGACGGGCCAGCCGGGGGCTGGGCGTTCGCGGCTGCTGGAGGCGTTTCGGCAGCGGCACGACAACGCCTTCAGCGACGTGGAGGTGCTGCACGGCTTCCCCGTGCAGCGGGCGCACGCGGGGGATCCATTCCGCCCCTTCGGCCGCCTGCTGCATATGGCGCTGGGGCTGGACGAGCGCATGGCCCCCGAGGTGCGGCTCGCCCGGTTGACCGCGGCGGTGCGCGCGCTGAAGCCGCCCGCCGAGGCCGAGGCGCTCCAGGGCCTCGCCGCCGTGCTCGGCCTGAGCCTGGCCGCCAGCGTGTGGCCCGCCCCCGATGCGTGCCCCGCCGCCGCGCACGCGGCCGTGCGCTGGTATCTGGCCGCGCGGGCGACGCGCACGCCCTTGATCGTGCTGTTGGAGGGCATGGACGCCGCCAGCGCGGACGGGCGGCGCCTGTACGCCGAGCTGCGCGAGGGGCTGGACCACGGGCGGATCCTGGTGGTGCTGGAGGCGAGCCCGGGGGGCGCGGGGATGCTCGGGGTGTCGCCGGCGGGCCTGCTGGCGCTGCCCCCCCTGGACCGCGCTGGGGTGGGCGAGCTGCTGATGGCGCTGACCGGCCGCGCCAGCCCGCCGCCAGCGGCGCTGCTGGACGCCGCCCTGGTGGCCACCGGCGGCCTCCCAAAGGGCGTCCGCGAGGTCGCGCGGGCGCTGACCGCCGCGGGGCTGACGCCAGCCACCGGGCTGGGCTGGGGCGGCGACGCAGATCACGCCGCGATCCTGGCGCAGCCTCTGACCGCGCAGCAGGCGGCGCTGGCCGGGGTGACCGCGCTGCCGGCCGCGACCCAGGCGGTGCTGAGCCACGCGGCCTTCGTCGGCCCCGTGAGCTGGGTGGGGGCCGTGGTGGCCTCGATGCGGGTGGGGGCAGGGCGCCCTGCGCCGGGGACCTGGCCCGACAGCCCCAGCCGGGCCGCCATCGACGCGGCGCTGACGGCGGCGGCCGCCGCCGGTGTGGTGGAGCGCCGGGCGGACGCCGATCTGCCGGGCGAGCCCGCGTGGGGCTTTGTGGAGGCGGCGGTGCACGCGGCGGTGCGTCAGGCGCATCGGCTGGAGCCCACCCGGCCCCGACATCGGATCGTGGCGGCCTGGCTGGCCGGGCATCACCGCGACGCCTCGCCCGTGGACCTGTTGGTGCTGGGTGAGCACCACGAGGCCGGGGGGGCGCCCGGCCGGGCGGCGGACGCCTGGCGCGAGGCGGGCCGGCGCCTGGCGCAGGCCCACGCGGTCGACGAAGCCATCGCGGCGTACGATCGCGCGCTGGCGGCCCTGGAGCCCACGGCGGCCCAGCGTCGGCTCGAGGTGCACCACGCGCTGGGCGTGCTGCACGATCTCGCGGGGCGCCCGACGGTGTCCGACGCCTGCTTCGAGGCGATGCTGGCCGACGCGTGGGCCCTGGACCACCGCGCGAAGGCGGGGGCGGCCCTCAACCGGCTGGGGCGCTCCTTGCGGCGGCAGAGCCGGCACGCGGACGCCGAGCGGCTCTTGGCGGCGGGGCGCGCGCTCTTCGAGGCGGCGGGGGATGGCCCGGGGGTGGCGGCGTCGGTGGACGATCTGGGCCAGGTCGCGTTGCTCCGGGGCGATCTGGAGGCTGCCGTCGGGCGGTTCCGCGAGGCCCTGGAGGCGCGGCGGGCTGCGGGCGACGAGCGCGGGGTGGCGCTCTCGCTGACCAACATCGGGCGGGCGATGCGCGAGGCGGGCGATCTGGTGGGCGCAGAGGACGCGCTCCAGCAGGCGGCGGCCCTGCGCACGGGGCTGAACGACCTCCCCGGGCTCATCGACACCGCGCTGACCCTCGCGGAGCTGCGCCTGGCGCAGGGTCGCCTGGAGAGCGCGGCTGAGGCCGCGGCCTCGGCGCTGGGCGACGCCCGGCGCATCGCGGTCACCGTGCTCGACTCGCTGGTGCCGAAGGACGCGCAGTCGGAACTGGCCGCGGCCGACCTGGCCTACGGGCCGCTGCCGCGCCAG
>JAUHVS010000334.1 GCA_030424955.1 bacterium
GTTGCCGTATCGATACCCATCGCAGCAGCCAGTTCGGGGCTGACATTCTGGATCGACACACCCAGCCATCCGCGGCTGACCTCGCCGTCATCGAGCAGCGCCTGACAGATGCCCCGCACGTCGGCGCCCTCCACGCCCACCGCCTCGGGGTCGATCTGGCAGTACTCGTCGCCGTCACAGTCAGGGTGCCCGGCGCAGCCCCGCACGCACTGGCCGCCGATGCAGGCGCCCGACGCACAGGCGAAGTCACCGCCGCAGTCCTCGCCCAGCTCCAAGACGTTCGCGCAGGTCTGGCCGTCACAGTAGCCGCTCGCGCAGTCGGTGTTGTCGAAGCACGCCTCACCGACCGGAGCGAGGGGCTCACACTGCTGCGCGCGGCAGCGCTGACCCGCGGCGCAGTCGCCGTCTTCCGCACACTCCGCCGCCAGCGCGACCGTGTGCACGCACGCCTCGATGCCGCTGCGGGGCTCGCCGACCGGGGCGCCGCCCGGCGTCGGACCGGGGGTGGCGCAGCTGAGGGCGGGCGGGGCCATCGGGTCGAAGGTGACGAGGTCGTCGGCCTGCACCACCGCCCAGGCCGGGCCGCCTACGCCAGCGCCGCCGTCCCCGCCGTCTCCGCCATCCCCGCCATCGCCGCCACGGGCGCCGAAGCCCGCGCGGTTGAGAAGATCGCCGTCCGGGTGGCCCCGGTCGACCTCATCGCGACCGCCCAGGCCCCCAGCCCCGCCGGGCTGCCCCGCGCTGCCCTCGGCCCCCGCGCCGCCGCGGCCCACGGTGATGTTCCCGCCAATGATCGACACCGTGCCCGAGACCACGAGCAGGCCGATGGTGCCCCCACCGGAGCCGCCGCCCGCGCCGCCCAGGCCGCCACAGCCGCCCGCGCCACCGCCGGCGCCGTGACCGCCGCGGCTGTAGCAGCCGGCGCCCTGCGGGCTACCGTAGCCGCCGCCACCGCCACCGCCGCCGCTGCCGTTCTTGCCGTCGGTGCCGGCGGTCCCGCTGCGGGGCCGCCAGCCCACGGTCGCCACATAGCTGCCGCCACCGGGGAGCCCTGCCATCCCATCTGCGCCAGCGGCGCCGTGGGCGCCGACGGCGTTGACCGGGTTGACCGCGCCGGGTGGGCACTCGCCCATCATCGGCGTACCGCCGGCGCCGGGCATGGGCCCCTCGCCCGACGTCCCCGCCTGGGGCGCCTCGTCCGGACCCGGGCAGTTGAGCACCATCCCGCCGACGCCGCCGTCGCCGCCGCCGCACGCCGAGCCGCCGCCGCACAGGCAGTCGCCACCCCGCCCGCTCTGGCGGTAGCCCTCGGTACACCTCGCCGGGCAGCCGATCGACTCGCGCTGGCAGCCCGCCCCCCCCAGCGCGCCGTCCTCACCGGCCTGGGCGGGCGCCATGTTCGCGGCCGCCAGGCCGTCGACACCGTCGGGCAGGGCCAGCGTGACGCGATCGAGGGTGACCGCTCCGCCGGGCGCGTCGCCCACCGCCGTGTCCACCTTCAGCCCGATGTGGGTCTGGCCGCTGCCGCCCACCCGCAGGGCGGGGGCGTCCAGGATCAACGCCAGCCGCGACAGCGTCAGGGGCTGCGAGCGCCCCGTGATGGTCATCGCGACCGTCCCGCGGATCTCGAGGTCGCTGACCGCGTCGCTGTCGCCGGCCGGCGCCGTCCAGGTGCCTGCCCGATTGTCGTAGGTGAGGCCGCCGTAGATCCCGTTCACGTTGCCGGGCACGTCGAGGATCCGACGCTCCCGGAGTTGCCGGTTGCGCTCCGACACATAGATCACCCGGATGTCGTCCGTGCGCGCAGCCTCACGGAGCGCGTCGTAGAGGGTCCTGAAGGGGCGCTCGGCGGTCCCTCGGCCACCGCCACGCGCGTCCTCGGAGACGAAGATCGCCGTCGCCAGATCCCCGTCGAAGCCGTCGCAGTTGCTGTCGATGCCGTCGCCGAAGATGTCCGTGCCGGGGCGCGGGGCCGAGGGCCGGCACACCGCCACGTCGTCTTCGCAGGCGAACTGGCTCTGGCGGCACGCGCCGAGGGTGCCGGGGAACTGCCCCACGTCCACCTCGCAGGCCGCCAGGCTCTCACGGCAGCCGTTGCAGGCCAGCTTGCCGAAGTTGGCCGCGTCGTTGGTGCAGCCCGCCTGGTTGTCGGCCTCCACCTCGCTGTAGCCGTCGCAGGTGGCGAGCAGGCCCTGGCACTCGGGCACGCAGCCCGCCACGTAGTCGGCCTCACCGGCCGACAGCGCGGTGCGGGTCGCCCACAGCACGTCGCCGTCCACGGGGTCCTCGACGAGCGCACAGTCCACGGCGCCCTCGGCCCCCGGCAGGCAGCGGCTGACCTCGATGCCGTCGCCCACCGTCTGCAGCAGCGCCACCTGGCCTTCGCCGGCGTTCGTCACCATGCGCAGGCAGGCGAACTGGCTGTGGTGGTTCATGCCGGTGAAGCGGTCGGACGCCCCCCCGCTGCACGCGCCCACCACCTCGCCATCGGCGTTCACCCGATCAGCCACCCCCAGGCCCGGGCAGCTGCCCTGATCGGCGCCGCACGTGAACTGCGCGAGATCGTAGCCGGGCTGCCCCGCCACGAAGCGCGCGTCCCGGCGACGCTCGCACTCCTTCCAGTGCTGCGCCCCCTCGGCGTCCAGCGTGTCCAGGGGGAAGCCCTCGGCGCAGCGCGGCCGCTCGCTGATGATCAGCGTGCCCCCGTCCGCCGGATCGAGGGTGATCGTGTGCAGCTCGCCGTAGTGCGACAGCGCCAGGAACGGCGCCATCCAGGCGTCCACCGGCTGCCCGGCCGCCTCGTCAAGATCGCTGATGCCGTTGGCGTTGAAGTCGGCGGTCTCGTTGACGCAGAAGCGCGTCAGCGGGTTGAGCCACTCGGCCTGCGGCTTGGCGTCGCCCCACGCGGGGATGCCGTCCGCGCTCTCCAGGCGCACCTGCTCATCGATCACGGCCGGCTCGTACAGCACCAGCGTCGGGTCGTTCATCCCCAGCAGCGGATCGTCGAGGGTCACCGTGCGGCCCTCGCCGCGCTCGTTCACCAGGCGCACCCGGGCCACCCCGATGGGGGTGCAGCGGGCGTTCTGGCGCAGGGCGTCGTCATCCGACGTCAGGTAGGGCTGCGCGGGGCGCTGCACCCAGCCGTCCCCGTCGCCATCGCAGGGGCGGGGCGCCTGCACGTCGCGGGACACGTCAAAGTAGTAGCCCGGGCTGGTCTCGCACAGGCACTCCCCGGCGCGGCTGGTGGTGGGCCACAGGCGGCCGACGCCGCCCTCGGCCTCGGCGTCGCACGCCGGGCAAGCCACGCAGGCCCCGTCGCGCGGGGCCCAGGCGCTCAGATCGGCGCCCTCGGTCTGCACGCAGGCCGGCGGCGCCACACAGCTGGCGTCGCGATCGGGCAGCAGGGCCAGGCAGCGCGTGCCCGGCTCGGCGCAGTCGCCGTCATCCACGCAGGGCTCGCCCGCCACGGACTGGCAGCCGCCCATGCCGTCGTCGATGAAGCCGGCGTCGGCGTCGCAGGCGCCGCACTCGACGCCCACGTCACCGCACACGCGGCCACGCGCCGCGCAGGCCGCGGCGTCGCACATGGGCTCGGGGGGCTCGGCGCAGGCGCCGGCCTCGCACACGAGGTCGCCGTCACAGGCGTCCGCGTCGCCACAGGCGCAGCCCAGGCTGCCCGCAGGGCACGCCTCGCAGGCGCCCGCCACGCAGCGCTCATCGGCGCCACAGGGCCGCTGCGCGTTGCACGGGCAGTCGGGCGTGCCCGCCTCGCACGGCGGCTCCGCCGCGACACAGACCCCGGCCTCACAGGCCAGCCCGTCGCCGCAGCCCGCGCCGCAGGCGCAGCCCTCGCTGCCCAGGGCGCAGCAGCCGCCCCCCAGGCACGCGTTGCCGGCCCCACACTCGCCATCGGCGAGGCACTCGGTGCACACGCCCTCGACGCAGATGCGGCCGCCGTCGCAGTCACTCGACGCCTGGCACGGGCCCGTCTGCCCGCCGTCCACCTGCGCCCCCTGATCGGGGGTGGCGGCCGCGGGCGGATCAGCGTCGTCACAGGCGGGCAGGCACAGCAGCAGGGCGACGCCCAGCGCGCTGGTCGTGGCTCTCAAGGCTCGGTTGAGCAACACAGCACTCCTCAGGGGGCTCCCCAGCACGACGCGCATCACAGCGAGTCCTGGGTGAAGTCGGTGTAGTAGATGTCGATCACGATGTCGTCGATGGCGCCCAGGTCGATGTCGCGGTTGACCGCTTCACTGCGCTGGTCGAGCACCAGGGCCCAGGCCGACTGCACGAAGGGCCGCTCCCGGAACCGGTAGCTGCGGTAGATGCTCCGCGTCGGGCCAGCGATGATGCCGTCGGCGCTGAACGCCCGGCCGTCGTCGCCGTTGAAGAACGGGTTCATGACGGCGGTGCGCGGGGGGAAGGTGTAGAAGCGCCGATCGCCGTCGGTGCCCGACACCAGGCCCGTGCCCTGCTGCTGCAGGTACACCCGGGCCACCCCGTCCCCGCCCAGATCGCCGTGCAGGCCGACCTCCACGAACAGGATCTTGTGGTTGACCGTCAGCGGCGAGAGGCCGCCGAAGTCCGTCGAGAACGGCAGGCGAAGCGCCCCCGTCGGATCGAGGTTGCTGGGGTCCTTCAGCCGCTCGCGGCACAGGCCCACCCGCTCGCCCTCGCTGAGGATGCGGCTGTTGTCGCCCAGGCGCGGGATGTTGAAGATGTCGTTGCACAGCGAGATGCGGGCCACCCGGGTGTCGGGGTTGCCGAACTGCTGCTCGAAGTCGAAGAAGGCCTCGCGCAGGTCCTCGATGTAGCGCCGCAGGTTGATGTCCCCGCGATCCACCAGCCGCGCCAGGAACAGCGCCTCGCGGTCGGGGTACGAGCTGCCGGTGTAGTACTCGTAGGTCAGCGTCGCCTGCCACGCCGCGCGCAGGGCGACGTCGAAGCTCTGCTCCGCGTTGCGCACCGCGTCGTTCTTGTAGATCCGCTTGGTGGGATCGGCCTGGGCGCTGCTGGCGTCGATGCTCAGCTGGGTCGCGTCGGCCCACTCGGCCTCCAGCCGCAGGCGCTCGTTGGCCAACGCGCGCAGCTTCGACACCTGCACGTCCACCTCCCAGATGGCGTTGAGGGCGTCCAGCTTGGTCAGCAGGAACTCCCGCTCCATCTCACGCAGGGCGTACACCTGCTCCAGCTGCAGGTAGGCGCACTCGCGACCGATCGTGTAGGCCTCGTAGTCCCGCGCCTTGCGGCGGATCTCGGCCTGGCTCGTGAGGATCGTGGCTTCGAGGGTGGTGGTGGCGGCGAAGTGCACGCCCGCGGCCACCCCCCAGGTCGCGTTGGTGGCGGCCTTGAACACCGCCGTGAAGGGGTTCGGCTCGTCCGCCACGTCGTTGATGCGGCTCGTGAACTCGGTGGTGAAGTCCAGCAGCTTGTCGAGGATCGAGATGGTGAAGTTCATGCCGTCGATGCCGCCCTCGATGGCGTCGATGACACCCTGCGCCTGCAGGAAAACGCCGACGTCCTGGGCGATGAGGCCACACTGCTGGGCCACCTGCAGCTCGGCGTCTTGCATCGCCGCGAGGGCGTTGGCGGCCTCCTGGCGCACCCGGGTCACCATCAGCTCCGCGCCCTGAATGTCCCCCGCCTGCAGGTAATACTCACCGTTGCCAAGCTGGCCGCAGGGATCGCCCTCGACGGTCTCGGGCAGCCGATCCGCGTAGCGCGGGATGGCCGGGTAGATGCGCCCGTCGTCGCCCTGGAAGGTGCCGCAGATGGCGCCCAGGGCCTTCTCGTAGCTGTTGCGCTGGGTCACCAGCTCGTTGCGGAAGGCGGCCTCGTCGTTGTCGAACTCGCGGCGCTCGCCAATGGCGCGCGCCTCGTCCTGGGCCGCGAGCTCCAGGCGGTCCGTGGCCCGGCCGAGCATGATCTCGAAGCCGTTGACGTCGGCCTCATCCAACGCAGGGAAGGGCACGAAGCCCGGGGGCACGCCGAAGAAGTCGGTGTCGCTGCTCACCTGGGCGTGGCGGTCAGCCATCTCGAGCAGGGCCACCCGGTAGCGCACCTGCGCCTGGGCGACGGCCTGGCGCACCTGCGGCCTGGCCTGCTCGACCACCCGATCGGCGATGGCGTTGATGAGCGCCGTCAGGATCAGGCTCTCCTGGTGGGCGCGGGCGTAGGCGCGGCGGCTGACGGTGATCGCCAGATCCCGCTGGTTGAAGGTCTGGTAGCGCCGGGCGATCTCGCTGTAGACCCGAGCGCGCTGGGTGGAGGCGCGGATCACGGTCTCCAGCCAGGTGGTGACCGTCTGCTCGCTGACGTACACCTCGGCGTTGCGGCCCACCGTCACGTTGCGCCACAGGGTGGGCGCCAGGCGATAGAACCGGCTCAGGGCCAGCTCATAGCTCTGGGCTGCGCGGTAGAGCTGGGTCATCTCGGTGCCCGCGATGCCCGACAGATCATCCCCGCCCGGCTCAAACTGCGAGCCCTCGAAGGCCTCGGGGCTCACGCCGCCCACCGCGTAGCGGGTGGTGTAGGCCCGGGTCAGGGCCTCGTCGCCCTGCATGATCACCAGCTCCGCGTACAGCCGCTCGAACCCGAACGCCAGGATGGGATCTG
>JAUHVS010000335.1 GCA_030424955.1 bacterium
CTGCGCCGCCGATCCCGCCGGCGCCACCCGCCGCGCCAGCGCCGCCCGCGCCACCGGCGGCGCCGGTCCCGCCGGTGCCCCCGCCGCCGTCTACGCTCGCGCCGCTGTCGGCGCCGCCGTCTTCATCTGTGGGCTCGCAGCCGAGCGTGAGCCCGGCCACCGCCAGGGCGGCTGCCGCCCAGGTCCAATTGGCATGTCGCATGTGTGCTCCCCTCTCTGGTGTGGCGCTGAGCCATGTCCCCATGGGGCAAGCAGGCCGCGTGCCAGCAGCGCCCGTCGGGCGGCGCTGCTGATCCGGGGCCGGCGCGCGGTGCTGGGCTCAGCGATTCGGGGGGATGCTGTCAGAAAACCATGGGTCGGTGCGAGGCCCCGCTGGCTCAGAACCAGCCGTGGATCTGGGCGAAGACGTCTGCGCCCGCGCCGCCGTTGGCGAGCACCGCGGCGCGGCCGTCCACGTTGAGGCTCAGGCCGCTGATGACGGTCCAGTCAAGCCCCAGCCCGGGGCGGTGCACGGCGTCATCCACCACCTCGCGATCGGGGTCCCAGAAGTCGTAGCGCGCTCGGAACACGAGCCCAGGGCGCCAGGTCCACGCGAGCTGCTGGTAGATGGCGAGCTGGCTGGTGCCGTTGCCCGACAGCGGGCGCTGCAGCGTGCCCACGGTCACCTCGCCGAGCCAGGTCAGGGGCAGGCCCTCCCAGTAGTGCCAGGGGTTGAAGCTGGCCTGCAGCGACAGGTCCTCGGTGTCGCCGCCGCCCGACAGGGGGCGCCGCCACACCCGCCCGCTCGCGCCCACGCCCCAGCCCAGGTCGCGCCAGCCGCCGCTGACGGTGCTGCCCCAGCCGTCGGCGGTCTTGAAGGGGTCGCGGGCCTGCTGGCTGGAGGGCTTGAACGCCGCCACGGTCAGGTAGGGGTAGTTGGGGTTGGTGCCGGCCTCGACGCCGATCACGCGGTTGGCCGGGTCCTCTTGGCCCATGCCGAAGCCTCGGCGGATGTACGCGGTGTGGTCGGCGACCTTGGTGCCGAAGGCCGGCAGGAAGCGGCCCGCCCGCACGTGGGTCAGCGCCGGCCACTCGTGGGTCATCACCCACAGGTCGCGCACGCCGATGCGGTCCTGCTGGTCGAGGGTGCCGCCATCGAGCACCAGGCTGCGGGTGCGGCCCCGCACGCCACCGGTGACCGCCACCGTCAGGTGCTCCACGGGCTGCACGGCCACATACAGGTCGCCCTGCATGGGGAACACCTGGGGCCCCTGGGTCCAGAAGCCCAGGCGCAGATCGCCGCCCACGAGCAGCAGCGGATCGGCCAGATGATCGCCGTAGCGGCCCTCGAGCCAGCTCATGGGGCTGCTCTGGTGGCCGAGGGGGCGGCCCCAGGCGGGGCCCTCATGGGTAGGGGGCGCGTTCGGGCCGCGGGGGTCCACCTGGGTGGTCGCCACGGCGTTCACGGGCCCGCTGCTGGGCCCGCTGGAGGGCGCGCTGGTGGGCACGCTGCTGGGCAGGTCACCGTCGGCGGGATCGCGCATGGCGCGCAGCATGGCCGCCGCGCGGTCCTCGATGGGGCGGTGGGGCGCGCCCCACATCGGCAGCGTGTTCTCGCTGTAGAAGCGCCCGCTGACCGTGCGCAGGCCGCCGCCGTTGGGATCGACGTGGCAGCCCACGCACGACAGCGTGCACTTGCGCTCGGTGACGTTGGCGGGGTCGTACCAGGTGTTGGGCAGGCTGTGGCAGTTGTCGCAGGTGCGCCCGGCGCGGGCGGTGTACAGCGGCAACGCCGCGGCGGGGCTGGCGAGGCCCAGCACCAGCAGCCAGGGCAGCAGGCGCAGCCAGCGGGTGGGGGCGGGGGACAGCGGGCTGGGGTGCTCAGTCACAGGGCGCCCCCTGCGCGAACCAGCGCTCCAGGGTCAGCCGCGCGGCGGCGGGCATGAGCAGCCCGGTGGGGGGCGGCATGGTGCCGCCGCGCATGACCTCGAGGGTCTCGCCGCGCCCCCGCTTGGCGGTGGCGCAGGTGTCGTAGGCGTAGCCCTCGAGCGCGCCCGTCTGGGCGGCCTCGGAGTGGCAGCCGTTGCAGTACAGGTCGAACACCTGCTCGACGGGGGCTGACCAGGTGGGCTGGGCCGGGATGGCGTCCGGGTCCACCTGATCCAGGGTCCCGGTGCCGGCGTCGCAGCCGGCCAGCAGCAAGAGCCCCAGGGCCCATCGAGTGCGGGTCATCACAAACTCCTTTGCGAGGCTTTGATCGTTGAACCCGTCACCTGTGCCGGGTGGGCAAGCCCCATCAGAGCCCGTCCAAGGCGGCGCGGGCGATGGTGGCGCGGGCCGCGACGCTGCGGTGGACGGCGAGGAAGCGCGGGTCGCCGCGCAGGCCCTCGAACAACGGGCAGCCGTCGAGCCAGGCGAGGTCGAAGAAGCCCAGCCCGTCGGCGGCCTCGATGGCGTCGAGGGCCCCCGCCGGATCGCCCACCAGGGCCAGCTGCTCGGCGTGGAGCTGGTGGAAGAAGGCCCGCAGGCGGGGGCGCCGCTGGGGATCGCCGGCGAGCGCGAGCAGGCGGGCCGTGGCGCCGGGGGCGAGGGCGCCTGTGATCACCGTCCCGAGGGCGTCATCGACGGCCGGCACAGGCGCGACGCCGTCGCGGCGGCGGGCGGCCTGCAGGGCGCGGGCCCCCTCGGCGTCTCGCTGCCAGCCCAGCAGCCGCACGTGGGTGGTCTCGAAGTACGCCCGCCGATCGGGGTCGCGCGCCTCCAGGGTCAGGTCGGTGGCCACCGCGTCCCAGTCCCCCAGCAGGGCGCGGGCGCGGACCCGGTGCACCTGCAGCGCGGGCAGGGCGGGGTCCAGCCGCGCCACCATGTCGAACAGCGCCATCGCCTCGTGCAAGGGCCCGATCTCGCTACGCAATCGCCCCGCCATCTCCAGGGCCTCGGGATCGCCCGGGGCGGCCCGCAGGGCGGCGGCCACCCCGCGGCCGGCGCGCTCGGCGTCGCCGCTGTTGAGGGCCAGGGTGGCGTGGGCCAGGTGGGCCTGCGCCTGGCCGGGGAGCTGCGCGAGGGCCCGATCGGCCAGCCGCGCCACCTCGGCCTCGTCGCCCCCAGCGGGCTCGCCCAGCACCACCAGCCGCGCGCGGGCGAGGGCCAGGCCGCCGGCGATGAGCGGGTTGTCGGGGGCGCGCTGGGCCGCCTGCCCGATGAGCTCCACCGCGCGCTTCACCGCGGGCACCCAGTAGTCCAGGTAGGCTGCGCGGCCCCGCAGGTACAGGTCGAGCACCGTGGCGTCCATCAGGGGGCGGGTGACCGGCGTGGCGGCGCGCACCACCAGGGCCTCGGCGACGGCGCGCGTGGCCGCCTCGGCCAGATCCAGCAGGCTGGCCAGCGGCCCCTGGAAGCGCCGCGCCCAGAACTGGATGCCATCGGCCGCGGTGGTCAGCCGCACCTGCAGCGCGTACTGGTCGCCCAGCGCCGTGAGGGTGCCGCCCACCAGCACCTGCGCCCCCAGGCTGCTCCCGAGCCGGGTCGGATCGGCGGTCTGCGTCGCGGCGACCTCGCTGCGGGCGTGGGCGACCACCCGCAGGCCGGCGGTCATCGACAGCCCGTCGGTGAGGGCCTCGGCGATGCCCACGGCCAGGTGATGGATCGCGGGCGGGGCCCGCAGGGGGAGCACCGCCACGGTCTTGCCCCGCTCGATCTGCCGCGGCGCCGCCACCGGGCGCTCGGCGACGACGCCGCACGCCGGCGCGCCCAGGGCCTGCAGCACCGCCGTCGCGTCCGCGGGGCGCTGGGCTGGATCGGCCGCGAGCAGCTGGTGGGTGAGGGCGACCAGCGGGGCGGGGGCGTCGGGGCGCAGGCTGGCCAGATCGGCGGGCGGGTGGCTGATCCGGGCCACCAGCAGGGCCAGGGCGCTCGGGGCGGTCCACGGGGCCTGGCCGGCCAGCATCTCGAAGAGCAGCACGCCCAGCGAGAACAGATCCGCGCGGGGGTCCAGGGCGTCGGCGCCGTTGAACTGCTCGGGCGCCATGTAGCCGGGCGTGCCGATGAACCCGCCCTGGGTCCGCGCCAGGCGCTCGCCGTCGTCGACGGGACGCGCGATGCCGAAGTCGGTCACGACGACCCGGCCGTCGCTGTCGATGAGCACGTTGTCGGGCTTCAGGTCCCGGTGGATGACCCCGGCCCCGTGCACGGCCACCAGGGCGCTGGCGATCGCCTGCGCGATGCCCACGGCGCAGGCGACCGGCAGGGGCCCCTCGCGCAGCAGCCGCGCGCCCAGGGACTCGCCGTCGATGAACTCCATGGTGAGGAAGCGGTCGCCGTCGTGCACGCCCAGGTCGTAGATCCGCGCCACCGAGGGGTGGGCGACCCGCCGGGCGAGCTTCACCTCTTGGCGGAAGCGGGCCAGCGCGCTGGGGGTGTCGAGCACGGAGCGCCGCAGCAGCTTGAGGGCGATGAGCTCCTCGAGCTCGGTGTCGTAGGCGCGGAACACCGTGCCCATGCCGCCCTCGCCCACCATGCCCATGAGCCGGAAGCGGGCCGCCAGGAGCAGCCCGGCCTGGGTCTCTTGGGTCTCGGCCAGGGCGGCCTTGGCGTGCATGGGGGTCCTTCGGCTGGCGATGCGCTCACCCCGCGGGCGGGGGGCCAGGTGCCCCTGCCGGCGGTCGACGTGCTGCCCGTGAGCCTGTACCCCAGGGGGCCGATCCGTCAACGCGTGGGCGGGCGGTGGGGTTACTCCACCGTCAACGTGTAGTTGCCGGTCTCGCCATCGTAGCCTTCGACGCCGACGTAGTAGACCTGCCCGGGCACGGCCTGGAAGGTCAGCGCCGAGGTGACGCCGAGGCCGCCGTCGTCGTCACAGGCCAGCTCTTCGCCGCAGGGCGACATCACGAAGAGCACGGTGTCGATGTCGGAGCCCTCGGTGTTCACCGTGACCTGTCGGGGGGCGTCGACGGCGTATGCCAGCATGGCCTCGGGGCCGTCCACGCCGATCTGGCAGCTGGGCGTGTGGCGGCTGCGGCCGAGGCCGTTGTTGCCAGCGTAGCGGCCCACGACGGCCTCGGCCGGGAAGGGCTCGCTGCAGGCGGGCTCGACGGGGTAGCAGGCGCCCACGACGCACAGCTCATCGGCGCCACAGCCCTCGCAGCCGGCGGGGGGCGGGGGCGCGAACTCCACGGCGTAGTCCAGGGTCACCGCGCCGCTGGCGCCGTTGTAGCCGTCCACCAGCACCACGTAGCGCACGCCCGCCTCGGCGTCGAAGCTCAGCGCCGACTGCAGGCCCGCCCCGTCGTCGTTGCAGACCAGCTCGCTGCCCGCGACGGCGCAGTCCGTGCGCACCGACAGCACGGTGTCGAAGCCGCTGCCGGCGGTGCTCAGGCTCACCCGTCCGGGGGCGTCGAGCTGGAAGGTGAAGGCCGCCTCGCCGCCGCTGGCGCGGGCCTGGCAGCTCGGCTGGTGCTCGTCGGGCCGCCCGGCGGTGTTCGCCTGGTACTGGCCGGGGGCGGCCATGGCGATGGGGGCGTCGCACACGGGGGCGGCCGGCGGGTTGACGCAGGCGCCCGCCCGGCAGGTCTGGCCGGCGGCGCAGTCGGCGTCGATGACGCAGCCAGCGTCGGGCACGCACTCGCCCGCCTGGCAGACCTCGCCCAGGCCGCAGTCGAGGTCGTTGGCGCAGCCACCCAGGTTGAATGGCTCGCACACGCCCTGCGCGCACACCTCGTCCAGGGCGCAGTCGAAGTCGTCGATGCAGCCGCCGGCGATGCACTGGCCGGCGACGCAGGCCTCGCCGAAGCCGCAGTCGAAGTCGTCCTGGCAGCCCGGGGGCTGGCCGTTGTCGGGCCCGAAGTTGAGCGTGAAGCCGCCGCCGAACAGGAAGCTGTCGACGAACACGAAGTACTGCACGTTGGCCTGGGCCTCGAAGCTGGCCTGGGCGGCCGTGCCCTGGCCGCCGTCGTCGTCGCAGGCCAGCTCGCTGAAGGCGTCGCCGCAGGTGGTGCGCGCGTAGATGACGGTGTCGACCAGGGCGCCGTTGGTGTCGAGGCGCACCCGGCGGGTCTCGCCCAGGGTGAAGGTGAAGACCGTCTCGCCGCCCAGCTCGCCGCCGCAGCTGCCGAAGTCGGTGCCCGCGGCGTCGCCGTTGTTGCCGTTGTACTGGCCGAAGCCGGGCATGACGATGGGCGCCGCGCAGCCGGCCGCCGGGCTCGGGTTGCCGCCGCCGCCGCCCGGGTTGGGGCCGCCGCCGCCGCCGGTGCACTCGCCGTCGGCGCACTGCTGGCCGGGCGAGCACTGGAAGTCCTGGGTGCAGCAGATGCGGCCCGGGAAGTCCTCGTCCACCTCGTCGTCGCAGTCGTTGTCGGCGCCGTCGCAGATCTCGTCGGCGGCCTCGACCGGCGGGGCGTCACAGGTCAGCCCCGTGCCGGCGGCGTCGCACACCTGCACGCCGCGGCTGGTGCAGCTGCCCTGGGCCACGGAGCACGGCGTGCCCTTGTTGGGGAAGGTCTCGTCGATCTCGCCGTCGCAGTCGTCATCGGCGCCGTTGCAGGCCTCGACGCCGCCGGCCTCGCAGGGCCCCCAGGTGCCGCCGCTGCAGGTCTGCTGGCCACACTCGTCGGGGCACGCGCGGGTCTCGCCCGCCTGG
>JAUHVS010000336.1 GCA_030424955.1 bacterium
CCCCTTCATGGTGGTCGCGACGCAGAACCCGCTGGAGCAGGAGGGCGTGTATCCCCTGCCCGAGGCCCAGGTCGACCGGTTCCTGCTCAAGCTGCAGATGGACTACCCGGACGAGGCGGCCGAGGCGCGCATGCTGGCCGCCCACGACCAGCCCCCCGCGGCGGTGACGCCGCTCCTCGACGACGCCCAGGTGCTCTCGTTGCGGGCGCAGGCCAGCGCCGTTCAGGTGTCGCCCGCGCTCCGCGCCTACATCGTGGCCCTGGCCCGCGCCACCCGCCGCCACCCCGCCGTCGCCCTGGGCGCCAGCCCCCGCGCGGCCCTCGGCCTGATGCGCGCGAGCAAGGCCCACGCGCTGCTCGACGGGCGCCGCTTCGTGCTGCCCGACGACGTGCGCGCCCTCGCGCTGCCGGCGTGGGGGCACCGGGTGATCATCAGCCCCGAGGCCGAGCTGGACGGCGTGGACGGCGCGAAGGTGATCCGCGCGACCCTCGAGAGCGTGCCCTACCAGGGGCCCGCCGACCGGTGAGCCTCGCCGCCTCTCCCTCGCCAGCAGACGCACCGCCCGAGCGCCTGGCCGCCGCCCCCGAGCCCACGCGCCGTGGCGGCCGCCCCGATCCGCTCAGCGTCGGGGTCCGGCTGCGCACACCGGGCCGGCTCCTGCTGGCGGGCGCCAGCGTCGCCCTGGCCGCCGCAGTGGTCCGTGGGGCGCCGGCGCTCGCTGCCTGGTCTGCGGTGGTCCTGGCGATCCTGAGCGTCGCGCGCCTGGCCCTGGCGAACCGCCTGGCCCAGGCCGCGGATCTGCGCTTCACCCTCGCGCTGCCGGCTGGACCCATCGGGCGCCGTGGTCGACCCCTGCCCGTCCGGCTCGGCGTCACCCGCCGCCGCGAAGGCCCTCCGCTGCCCTGCGTGCTGGCCCTGCGCTGCAGCGGTGGGCCTGCCGGCCGCGGGCCCCGCTCGATCGTCGCCCCCGGCCAGAGCGAGGCGCACCTGACGCTCAGCCTGGCGTTCCCGAGCGTCGGGCACTGGCGCGTGTTGGGGGTGGAGCTCTCGCTGCGCGACCCCTTCGGGCTCTTCGACGCCTGGGGCTATGCGCCGGGCGAGCACGGCCTCACGGTTCACCCTTCGCCCCGCCCGCGCGCGCCCCGAGGCCCACGCCCCCGCGGCGCCCAGCGCACACAGCCGGGTCGCCACCCGGCGGGGCATGAGGGCGACGGCGTCGAGCTGCGTGAGCTGCGCGACTACGTCCCCGGCGACCCCCTGCGCGCCATCGCCTGGCACGCCACCGCGCGCCGCCGCACCCCCGTGGTCAGCGCCCGCGAGGCCGAGACCCGCCGCCGTGTGCAGCTGCTCATCGACATGGGGCCCATGGCCAGGGCCGGCCAGCCGGGGCAGGCCCCACTGGATGCCGCCATCGACGCCTGCGCCGACGCGCTGCACACCCTGCGCCACGACCGCGTGGGGCTCACCAGCTTCGACCACCGGGTCTACGGGCACCTGAAACCCGGCGCAGGGCCTGGTCACCGGCGCCGGCTGCTGGCCCACCTGCTCGATCTCACCCACGTGATCGACGCCGATCTCACCGCCATCACCCGGGGCGAGCTCACCTGGCGCGTGGCGCGGTTCCTTCAAGTGCAGGACGGCGTCGCGTTGACCCAGAGCGGGCGCCTGAGCCGCACCGCGCGCCGCAGCCTGGTCGATCCCCTGGGTGAGCAGTTTGACGCTGGCCACGTCTTCGCCGCGGTCACCCGACACCTGGCCCAGGACCGCAGCCGCGGCCACGCCGCGCTCCACGGCAAGGCCCGCCCGGCCGACGATCTGCTCGAAGCCCGTCTGCGGGTGTTCTGCGCCTTGAGGGGCCTGACGCTGCCCTACCGGCTGTCGGGCCCGGTGGACGCCCAAGAGCAGGGCATCCACGCGGCCGTCCTCGCGGCCTTGGGCCCCGGGGGACCGGACGAGGTGTGGATCTACAGTGATCTGCGGGGCGTGTCGGCCGACGGCCCCGCCCGCCGCGCCCTGGCCTTGGCCAGCGCCCGCAAGCGGCGGATCCGCGTGCTCACCTCGGCGCCGCTGTCACCCCCCGCGCAGGCCGCCCTCCGCGGCCTCGGCGCGCAGGTCAGTCGCCTCGCTCCTTGAGCTTGCGCAGCAGCGTGTTGCGGCCGATCCCCAGCACCCGCGCCGCCTGGCTCCGGTTCCCGTCACAGCGGGCCAGCACGAACTCGATGTAGGCCAGCTCCACCTCTTGCAGCGTGCCCGGCGCCGCCGAGAACCAGCCCTCTGGGATCGCGGCGCTCGACGCCACCGCCTGCCCCTCGGCCGCGGGGGTCGGCTGCCCCACAGACGGGAGCAGATCCACCGTGACCTGCGGGCTCGGGCTCAACACCACGGCCGACTCGATGGCGTGCTCCAGCTCCCGCACGTTGCCGGGCCAGCCATGGCCGTGCAGGGCGAGCCGCGCCTCGGGCGTCAACGCAAGATCAGGGCGCCCGTGCCGCTGGGCGCACTCGAAGAAGAAGTGATCGATGAGCCGATCCAGGTCGGCGGCGCCCCGGGCCCGCAGCGGCGGCACGTCGATCTGCACCACCCGCAGCCGATAGTAGAGGTCCTGCCGAAAGCGCCCCTCGGCGACCTCCGCCTCCAGATCGCGGTGCGTCGCGCAGACGAAGCGCACGTCCACCTGCTGCGGCTGGGTCCCGCCCACCCGCAGGAACGCGCGGTCCTGAAGCAGCCGCAGCAGCTTGCCCTGCACCGTCAGCGGCAGCTCGCCCACCTCGTCCAGGAACAGCGTGCCCCCGCGGGCCTGGTCCACCTTGCCGGTCGTCGCGCGATCCGCCCCGGTGAACGCCCCGCGCTCGTGGCCGAACAGCTCGTTCTCGATGAGCTGCGCTGGCAGCGCCGCGCAGTCCACCTTCACGAAGGCGCGGGCCCGACGGGGCGAGTTCACGTGGACGGCCCGGGCCAGCACCTCTTTGCCTGTGCCGCTCTCGCCGCGCACCAGCACCGTGGCGTTGGTGCGCGCCGCGCGGGCGATGCGACGGAACACGTCGAGCATCGCGGGGGACTCACCCACGATGTGGTTGTAGCGAAACTCCAGCGGCCGCGGGCTCTCGGGCCGCAGCTGGCTCGCCAGGCTGGTGCGCGTCAGCGCCTCGGCCAGCTCGGCAGCGAGCCCTGACAGCCGCACCAGGTCGTCGGCCGTGAAGCACCCGCCCAGCTTGTTGAGCACCTGCAAGACGGCGATGACCGAGCCCTGGGCGCCGCGCACCGGCACCGCCAGCACGCTGCGGGTGTGATAGCCGGTCAGCGAGTCCACCCGCTCTGAGAAGCGCGGATCGCTCTCGTCATCGGGCATCGAGATCGCCTGCCCTGTCGCCGCCACTGTGCCCGCGATCCCCTCGCCCAGGCGCAGGCGAATCTCGGCGAGCTCGGGCAGGTGGGCCACGCGGCTCACGAGCTCACTGCGGGCGTGATCCACCAGGTAGAGCGTCCCCCGATCCGCGTCGAGCAGCTCCACCACTTCGTCGACGACCTGCTGGAGGGCGGCCTCCAGGTCCACCTGGTCCTGGCCGAGGGTCTTCAGGGTGCGCAGGGCCAAAGCGAACGACCTCCCAGGGCGCGCACGTCGCGGCCGCCCAGCGCGAGGGTAGGCCCCAGCCACCGCGGCGGTCAAAGGACCACCCGGAGGCCTTCGCGGGCCGCAAAGCTGTCGGCGAAGGCGGCTTGCGCCTGCGCCTCGAGCGCGTCCACTGCCCAATCGGCGCGCGCCGGATCGTGATGAAACAGCGCCAGCCGTTTGACCCGGGCAGCCTGGGCGAGCGCCGTCGCCTCCTGCCAGCTCGAGTGCCCCCAGCCGGTCCGGGCCGGGCCGCCCGCCTCCCCGGCGTACTCGGCCCAGGTGTACTGGGCGTCCTGGATGAGCAGGTCCGCGCCCTCGCACAGGCGCACGAAGCGCCGGTCCTGGCGCCCGCCGTGCTCGGTGTCCGTGGCGAACACGAGCGACGCGCCGCCCGCCTCGACCCGATACACCACCACCCCATCGGGGTGATGCTGGTCCAGGGGGGTGATGCGAAAGGGCCCGACCTCAAAGACATCGTCGAGCCGCACGTCGCGAAAGCAGCGCGCCCCCACGAGCCGATCCAGCGTGATCGGGAACTGCGGCGGGCGCATCTGCACCGCCAAGGCCTCCTGCAGCGTGCCCGAGTCGCGCTGGGGGCCGATGAACGTCAGCGCGCTGTCGGGGTGGAGCGCGGGGGCGAAGAAGGGCACCCCCTGGATGTGATCCCAGTGCAGGTGGCTGAAGAGCAGCGTGGCCTTCATGGGCGCGAAGCCGTGCGCGGCCCCCAGCGCCTGCAAGCCCGTGCCCCCGTCCAGGATCAGCCGATGCCCTGCGTGCTCCACCTCGACGCACGTGGTGTTGCCGCCCGTCCGCATGAACGCGGCCCCGCTGACGGCGATGCTCCCTCGGACGCCCCAGAACTTGACCTGCATCGCGTGTACCTCCAACCGAGCCACCCCGTGGGCTCGGGTCAGGCACACAGCACAGGCCGGGCCAACGACACGAATGCAGTTAAATCAATGCGTTAGACCCATGCCTGACCAGCGGCATCGGCGAGACGATCCAAAACGGGGCAGGTCCCTGCGCCAGAACGGATCACTGGATCAACCCTGGGGCAGGGCGACCCCAGGTGGTTCAGGCCGGGAGGCTCGCGGCGAAGAGGGCCCGCGTGTCGCGCACACCGGGCGCGAAGGCGATGCCCACGCCGCGCTCGCCACCCGCCCGACGAAACCGCCGCACCACCTCACCCTTCATGAGGGTCATGCGCTGCGCGCCCCGCCCGTCGGCGATGGGCACGAAGACCTGGACCGCCTGCCCCACCCGCAGCCGGGCCCCGCTGGTGAGCGACACACCGCTCGCGCTGGCGTCCACCACCCGCTCCTCGCGACAGCGACCGTCATACGTCACATAGGCCAGCGCGCTCAGGGGCACGCGCGGCTGATGCCGTCGATCCATGGGACCCTCCGAGACTCCGCAGGTTGTCCTACATCATCCCACACGGCGCCCCGAGGTCAACTTCACGCCCTCGGCTCAGCCGGGGTCCTTGCTCAGCGCCTTCTGGTTGCGCTCGTGCTTCTTGAGCGCACGGCGCTTCTGCAGGTGACTGACGTGATCGATCATCACCACCCCGTCGAGGTGGTCGATCTCGTGCAGGATGGCGCGGGCGCCCAGGCCCTCCCCCTCCAGCTCGAAGACCTCGCCGCTCGCGTCCTGTGCGCGGATCCGCACCTTCTCGGGGCGCGCGACCTGGATGAACACGCCGGGGAACGACAGGCAGCCCTCTTCGCCCACAACGGTGCGCTCGGAGGCCCACACCACCTCGGGGTTGATGATGACGAGGTTGGGCTTGCCGCGCCCGTCGTCCCCGTCAATGGCGAAGGGATCCAGGATGAGCAGGCGCGCGTCGCGGCCCACCTGGGTGGCCGCGAGGCCCACGCCGTCCTCGGCCGCCATGGTCTCTTCCATGTCGGCCACGAAGCCCTTCAGCGCCTCGTCAAACACCGTCACCGCCTCGGCGCGCTTGCGCAGGAACGGGTTCGGATACGCCAACACCTCAAGTACGGCCATGCCTTCTCCTCTCGACCAGGCAGGCGGGAGCCTAGGGAGCGCCCCGCCGGGTGGTCAACCGTCCAGGGCCGCCAGCGCCTCGAGCACCGCGTCGGCGTGCCCCTTCACCCGCACCTTCGGCCAGATCTTGCGGACCACACCGGCCCCGTCGATGAGCACCGTCGTGCGGATCGCCCCCACGCTCGTGCGCCCGTACATGGTCTTCTCGCCCCAGGCCCCGTACAGCTGGTGCACCTCGGCCTCGGCGTCGGTGAGCAGGGGGAAGTTGAGCGCCTGCTTCTCGCGGAAGTTCGCGTGGCGCTTGAGGCTGTCGCGGCTGACGCCCAAGACCACCGCGCCGTGGGCCTGCAGCCGCTCCATGCGGTCGCGGAAGTCGCACGCCTCGGTGGTGCAGCCGGGCGTGCTGTCCTTCGGGTAGAAGTAGAGCACCACGGGCTGACCCTTCAGGGCGCTCAGGGTGATGGGCCCGTCGGGCTCAGCCGGCAGGGTGAAGTCGGGGGCAGGCGTACCTTCTGTGATCGGCATGGGGGCTCCTTCATTCGGTGGACGTCGCCGACGCCGGCCCAGGCCGCAGAGCGGGCCCCAGGGCCGAGAACGCGGGAGAGATGCAGCCACCGCGATGGCCGGTTCGGCAAAAGGATCGCTCGCCGCGATCCGCGGCGGGGCGCTCGACGCCAGGGGCACCCGCCCCCCTGCCGAAGGTCTGGCAGAGGTCTGCGTTGACAGCCGAGCAGTCTCACGGGAATAGTGCACGGCTTTGCAAAGGAGTCAGCGCGACATGGTGGATGGGTCAGCAACCTCGCAGGCGCGGTTCCCCGTTGACCTCCACTGCCACACCACCCGCTCTGACGGCAGCCTCTCCCCGACGGACGTGGTCACCCTCGCCGCCCGCCGAGGCGTCAAGCACCTGGCCATCACCGATCACGACACCACCGACGGCGTGGCCGAGGCCACCGAGGCCGCGGCGGACCACGACCTCGAGATC
>JAUHVS010000337.1 GCA_030424955.1 bacterium
GGTGCCCCAGGGGAGGTTGGGATCGGGGGCGGCGTCCGGCCCGAGGTCAGTAGGCCCCGCGTCACCCGGGGCGGCGTCGACCGGGGCGGCGTCCAGACGGGCGTCGGCGGCACCGCCGTCTGCCGAAACACTGTCCGGGGCGCCGCCATCCGCCGGCGCCGCGCTGGGCTGGGCGCCGTCATCGCACCCCAGGGGGCCGGCGAGCGCGGTGCACACCCAGAGGAGACGCAGCGCACGCGGGCGCCGCCCCGTCAACCGCCTCATGGCCCCTCCTCTGCAGCGCGCTCCAGCGTCACCACCAGCGCCTCGATCCGCCCCGCCGCCAGGCGGAAGGTGCGGCCCACGTCCGCTGCGGTGGGCGTCAACTCAGCCACCCCGATGGGGTCGTTGAAGCGGGTGTCGCTGTCGAGCACCTTCACCCGAATGGGGTGCGCCGGGCCCACCTCGAAGGGCTCGCTGCGCAGGCTGTCCCAGGTGGCCGACAGCACGTCCTCGGCGGGCTGGCTGAGCAGCACCTGGCGCTCCCCCACCCACACCTGCACCAGCAGATCCGGCTCGCTCATCGCGTCCCAGTCGGCGCCATCGGCGGTGGTGGGGTAGACCGACACGGACTGCAAGCGCAGCACGAAGCGGCCGGGGTGATCCAGGTCGACCGTGCCCCCCGCCGTGCGTGGGGCGGCCCGATCGGGGTTGAGCAGGGTCTGCCCCAGGGACTGCACCCGGCCGGCCGCCCGATCCACCGCGCGGTTCACCGCCGACTCGGCCTGGGTCACGGTGTCGTCGAGCGCCGCCTTGGCCTGCGCCAGGGGGCCTGCCGGCACCGGCTGGCCGACCACCTGGGCGCCCGCCGCCAGCGCCGCGCCGGGGGGATCACCGGGGGTCACGGTGAGCATGCGCTTGCCGGTCACCAGCTTCTCGTCGGCGATGGCGAACACCGCCTTGTCGTCCAGGTGGCTGGCATAGCGCGGGGTGATCTCGAGGCGGGCGACGACCCCCTTCGGGTGCAGATCCACGTCGGCCACCTGCCCGATGGCCAGGCCGCGCACGGTGACGTTGTCGCCGGGCTTGAGCCCGCCCGTCTCGGGGAACACCACCTGCAGCCGGAAGGGCTCGGCCTTGCAGCTCAGCGCGGCCCACGCCAGCACCACCCAGAGCAGCGCGCGGGCGCCCGCCCGGGCCGCCCGCCTCGTCTCTCTCCATCCGCTCAAAGCAGCCCCCCCACCACGCCAAACACCAGCTCCACCGCGATGGCCGACAGCAGGCCGGCCACCACCGCGCGGGTGGTCGCGCGCCCGACGGCGTCGCTCCCGCGGCGCGCGCCCCGGCCGGCGTTGAAGGCCAGGGTCACCACGCACAGGCCGGTCGCGCTGGCGCGCAGCAGGCCCAGCAGCACCGGGCCCGCGGCCACGCCGTCGAGCACCGTGTGGCCGAAGCCCGCCGTGTTCTGGCCGAGCACCGCCACATACCCCAGGTAACCGCCCAGCAGCCCCATCGCTTCCAACAGCAGCGCCAGCACGGGGAACGCCAGCCCGGCGGTGATCCAGGCTGGCGCGAGCCACTCGGCCTCGGGCCGGGCGCCGAAGGTCAGCAGCGCGTCGGCCTGGCGCAGGTAGGTCTTCACGCCCACCTCGCTCGCCACCCGCGCGCCCACCCGCCCGGCGAGGAACAGGCCGGTGTAGAGCGGCCCGACGTGGTGGCACAGCACCACCCCCAGCAGCGCGGGCAGCGGATCGAGATCCCCGAAGGAGGCGTCGAGGGCGAGCCCGATCTGCAGGGCGGTGACCAGGCCCAGCACCAGCCCCGACACCGCCACCGCGGGCGCGCTGGTGATCCCCAGCGCCCACGCCTGGCGGGCCAGCGCCCGGTGGGTGGGCCAGCGCAGGTGCGTCAGCGCCCGGGCGGCGGCCCAGCCCTCGCGGGCCAGCCCGCGCAGGCGCGCCCCGACGCCCATGCGCTGCGTCCCCGGCTCACTGGCGGGGGGATCCTCGGCGGCGAAGAACGCCTCGAGGTGATCGCGGACGGCCGGCCAGGCCTCCGCGCGGGGGCCAAAGGCGGCCAGGGCGTCGGCGGTCAGCAGCGGCACCAGCCGGTGGGCGGTGGGATCCAGGTACAGCACCTCGTCGGCGACGCGGGCCACCAGCGGGTAGTCGTGGGTGACCACCAGCACCGCCTGCCCCGCGCCCACGTCGCGAGCAGACAGGATGGCCTCGGCGACCCGGGCGCTGGCGGCGCCGTCGAGGCCAGCGGTGGGCTCGTCGTACAGCAGCACGGGCGGGGCCTGCACCAGCGCGCGGGCGATGGCGGCGCGCTTGCGCAGCCCACCGGAGAGCTGGCTGGGGCGCGCCGCCAGGTGACCGGGCGCGAGCCCGACGGCGGTGGCCGCGGCCTGCACCGAGGCCTCGCGCTCAGCCCGCGGCCGGCGGCGGGCGGGGAAGGCCAGGTTCTCGGCGACGGTGCGATCGTCGAACAGCGCGCCGTCCTGAAACACCATGCCCACCGTCGCGGGGCGGACGACGGCGCCCTGGTCCGGCGGCAGCAGGCCCAGGATCAGGTCGAGCAGCACCGACTTGCCCCCGCCGGACGGGCCCACCACCACCACCACCCGGCCGGCGGGCAGGGCCAGATCCACCCCGGAGAGGATGGGCCGCCCGCCGAAGCCCTTGTGCACGGCCCGCAGCTCGACGACGGCCGATCCCGCAGGCGCCGTCACGGCGGCGCGGTGGGGGGCGGGATCCAGGCGTCGCCGGCTGGGTCCAGGTCCCCGAGGCCCGGGGCGTCCTCGGCCGGCAGCACCTGCCAGTCCAGGCGCTGCTGCCCGGTCGCGTCCCAGCCCAGGTGACCCGACACCTGCGCGCCGTCTGCGGCGCGGCCGGCCCAGGCCAGCAGCCAGGGCGCCGGCGCCCAGGCCACCCGGGCCAGCGCCGCCTGCGCCTGGGTGGGGGACGCGGCCCCGATCCGCAGCGAGCCGCCCGGGCGGGCCACCTGCGCCTGTGCCGGCGGCAGCGCCGCCTGCCACGGGGCGTTGTTGGCGCCCGCCGTCGCCACCGCGGCCAGGGTGGGCGCGCCGTCGCCGTCGAGGGCCACCCCCAGGTGCCGCACCGTACTCAGCGCGGCGGCCGTCGGGTGCGCGGCTGCGAGCCACTCCGCCGCCGTCGACGGCCGCGCGAGCACGTCGGCGGGCCCCCGGCCCCACAGCGTGGGCCAGCAGGCGGCCCCACAGCGCAGCGCGGCGCCCAGCCGGGCGTGGGCGTCGGCCGAGATCGGCGGCCCAGCCGGCGTCGGCGACCACCGGATCGCCCACGCCCCGAAAGACAGCAGATCGGCCAACGACAGCGCCCCGTCGCCGGGCGCAGGCGGCCCACCGGCCGGCGGCGGCCCCGTCACCGTCAGGCGCGCCCCGCCGTCGGCGTCGGCAAACGTCACCTGGGCCGAGGCCCCGCCCGCGAGCGCGGCCGCGCGCTGGGCGACCCGCGCCAGGCCCTGCGCCAGCACCTCGGCGGGCGCCTGCCGCAAGGGGTTGTCGCCGAGCACGGGCCACAGGGCCGCGGCCCGATCCAGCACCAGCACCAGCGCGGCCCAGCGATCGGCGGCCAGGGCCGCCTGCCCCACCACGCCGCGATCCAGGGGCGGCGACGGCGGCGCGAAGGCCGAGGGCGAGCCCGCCAGCTCGGGCAGCGCCTGGAGCCCCGCCAGCAGCGCGCCCTCGCCCAGCGCGAGATCGACCAGCAGATCCACCACCGTGGCGTCGGGCCCGGCCTCCACCCGCAGGAGCGTGGGCAGATCGCGGGCCAGCAGGCGGTAGCACCGGCTGGCGCCCAGGGCTGAGACGCCGCTGAGGGCGGCCGGTGGCACCTCCAGGGCCGCGGCGGCCGTCTCGGGCGCCTCGGTGAGCGAGAAGCGCTGCAGCGCGCCCAGCCACGCGCTCAGCTGCGTGTCGGCGTCGGCCGCGGGCGTGGCGGGGGCCCCGACGATCCGCACGTGCACCCAGGCGGGCGGCAGCGGGTGGGTGAGCAGCCAGGCGTCCAACCCGCCGGCGGGGGGATCGGCGAGCACTCGGCTCAGATCCTCGGTGGCGCGCAGCACGGCTGTGGGCGGCGAGGTGCGGACCGTGAGGGTCATCGGCGCGCGTGCGGACAGGCCCAGGGCGGACCACGGCACAGTGTCGAGGGTGGTCGCGGCGGCGGCGAGGCCGGCGGGCGCCACCCCATGAACGTCGGCGCGGGTGAGCCGGCGGATCGCCCGGGCGAGCCCAGCCGGCACCAGCGTCGCGGCGATCTCGACCAGCGCTGGCTGCCGCGCCGGTGGGCGCCATGGGGGCGGCGCGCGCCGGGCGACGGCGGTCGGCGAATGCGTGCCCGGCACGCCACCGCAGCCCGCGCACAGCAGGCCCGTGAGCGCCAGCCCCCAGCCCCCTCTCAACAGCAGACGCGGACTGGGCAGAGCGACCTCCAGAGCGTGAACCGGGCGAGACACCAGGCGGGATCGTGCCCCACGCGGCGACGGCACGCAACGCGCGGTCTGTGGCCCGGGTCTAGACTCAGAGAGACTCAAACCCGGGCTCGACCGTATGATCCGGGAGACGTTATCGAGCACTTGGAGGCCCCCATGGAACGGCACCACACCACCCACGCCGTCATCAAGCGCGTGCTGGGCGACGCCTACCTGACCCTGCACGTTGATCGCTACGCCCTCAGCGAGACCCTCGGCGACGCCGACGGCTGCCACCTGACGGTGGCGCTGCGCCCCACCGACGGCGGTGATCAGCCGCTGATCATCGAGGGCCGCGGCGTGGGCGTCGTGGCGGCCGTCTACGACGGGCTCATCAAGCACTTCACCCGAGAGTACGGCTCGCTCAGCACCGTCAAGTTCGTCGACTTCGACGTGTCGGCGCAGATGGACAGCAGCGAGAACGGCGCGGGGACCGACGCCAAAGCCAAGGTGCACGTGAAGGTGCACAACAGCGACGGCCGCCCCTTTGAGTTCCACTCCATCGACCGATCGGTGATGGCGGCCACGGTGGACGCCGTGGTGCAGATCGCGGAGTACTTCGTGAACTCGGAGCGCGCGTTCGTGACCGTGCACCGGGCCCTGGTGGACGCCCGCGAGCGCCGGCGCGCGGACCTGGTGGAGCAGTACACGGCGCAGCTGGCCGAGCTGGTCAACAGCACCAGCTACAGCGAGGTGATCCGCCGGATCCGCGACGAGGCCCTGTAACAGGCGGCGCCCTGGGCGCCCGCTTGGTACGGTGCGCGCGGAGGCCCCCATGCGCACCTCGACCGCCGCCCCGTGCCTGCTGCTCGCCCTGGCCCTGATGGCCTGCGACAGCCCGCCGGCGCCCGCTGAACGTGACGCCGGGCTGGACCGCAGTGTCGTCGACGCCGCGCCGCCAGACGCGCGCCCGAGGGACGAAGGCGCTGGCGACGCCGACCCGGACGACGCCCACCCAAGAGACGCCCTGGTCGACGCTGGCCCGCCGGACGCGCAGCCGCCCGACGCCGCGCCTAGGCTGGCCGCGCAGAACGCCTATGGCCCGGTGGGTCGGGTGACCCGGTTGAGCGTGCCGGACAGCCCGGAGGCGGCGCGTCGGGCGGGCTGCCTGGTGCATGGTCCGCGGGCCGGCACGGCGATTGGCAACGCGCTGCAGCTCGCGGGGGGCGGCCTTGAGCGCTACCTGCGCCCGAACCGGCGCGGCGAGATCGTGCTCGTGCTGCTGATCCAGGCAGCGGGGTGGGCGCCGGGCCTGGCGGCGGACGCGGTCGAGCAGGTGGATCTGGCGGTCTTGGAGGGCGAGCAAGGCCGGGACGCAGCGGGCGAGCCCACGGACGCGCTGTGGATCAGCCCGCGCGCCTTTGACCCGGCGGGTGGGACCACGCCGCGGGCCTGGTTCCCGGAGACGCCAGTGGACGATGGGTGGCTGGAGCCCGTGCCTGGGCCGATGTTCCTGGGGCTGCCGCTCTTGACGGGCCCCGTGGTGGACGTGCCGCTGACCCACGCGCGGTTGACCGGGCGGCTGAGGGCGGACGGCCCGGGCCTTGCGTTGGCCCGCGGCGTCCTGACGGGCTACCTGACCGAGGCCGGCCTGGCCGAGCTGGTGGCCCAGGTGCGCGCCGTCTGCACCGTGGACGCCCCCCCAGCGGTCTGCAGCCTTTTTGGCGACCAGATCGAGCGCCCCCCGGGCGAGCTGGTGGCCCTGGTGTTGGGCTTCCTGGACGGCTTTGACGCCGTTGTCGATGATCGCGGGCTGCCCGGCCCCTGTGCGCCTGGTGGCCTGTGCAACGCCCTGGCCGTGTGCCTGCAAGTCGAGGCCGAGGGGGCTGTGGTTGAGGGGCGCGCGCCCTGAGCACGGCCAAGCCCAAGCCCCCTCCGCTGGGGTCAGGTCGATGTTCCTTGGCCCAACCACATGGCCATGCGGGCCGCTCAGGCGTCCATTTTTCGCAAATGAGCGAGTGCGGAGGCACACCTCACCGCCTGCGCGGGCGCGCTCGACGGCTTGAGATCGGGATCAACGCGGCCAGAACAGCCGCCTGATCAAGGGGTTACCCCACCATCCGGGTCATCCGGGGCCCCCCGGTCGCCGCGCCCATAGCGGGCCGCGCGCCCCCGC
>JAUHVS010000338.1 GCA_030424955.1 bacterium
GCGACATGGAGGCCTGGCTGACGGTGGCGGGCCGCACGGTGCGGGTGGAGCGGGCGCCGGGGGATCTGCACTACCTGGTGGACGGCGTCGCCCACCGCATCGTGGCCGCGAGCGCGGGGGCGGTGGTGTCGCCGTCGGTGGCCCTGGTGCTCGACGTGTTCGCGCGGCCCGGCGAGGCCGTGGAGGCCGGGCAGACCCTGGCGATCCTCGAGTCGATGAAGATGGAGGTGCGGGTGCAGGCGCCCGCGGCCGGCGAGGTGCGCGAGGTGCGCGTCGCGGCGGGGGAGACCGTGCGGCCGGGCCAGGTGCTGGTGGTGGTCGACATCGCGGGGGACGCCGAGCTGCCCCAGGGGCCGTCGCTGCCGGTCGCGCCGCCCAGCGAAGAGGCCGCCGCCGCGGCGGCGCGGCTGACGGACGCCCTGCTGGGCTGGGACATGCCGCCGGCCCTCTTCGAGGCCGACCTCGCCCGCCTGGACGGCCGATCGGGCTGCGGGCGCCTGCTGGCGGTCATGGCCGATCTCGCCGAGGCCTTTGAGCGGCGGCCCACGCGCCACCGGGGGGGCGGGCAGGGGGCCACCGACGCGGTCAGCCCGGCCAAGGCCTTCGAGACCCTGCGGCTGCGGGGCCCCGACGCGCTGCCGGCGCGGCGGCGGGCGCTCATCGCCCGGGCGCTGGCGCACCACGGGGTCACCGATCTCACGCCCTCCGAGGCCCTGCATGACGCCCTGCTGCGGCTCCAGCGCGCCCGCCGCGCGCTGCCAGCGCGGCAGCGGGCCGCGGCGACGGCCCTGACCCAGGTCGAGACGGCGTCGGTGGCGCTGCTCGACCGGCTGGCGGCGCTGGATCCCGAGCGCTTTGGCCCCGTGGCGCAGGCCGCCGAGCGCGCCCGCTACCGCCTGTTCGAGGCCCCCGCTGCGGCCCGGCTGGTGGTGCACTCCCGGACCCGGGCCGGCGAGGTGCTCGAGGGCCTCGCCACCGGCCGCATCGAGTGGCCGGCCCTGTTCGACGTGCCGGAGTCCCTGGTCGAGGCCCTGGCGGTGCACGCCGGCGCGGGCTCCCAGGTGGCGGCCGAGGCCATCGCCCGGCGGCTGGAGTGGCTGTCCGCCGAGGCGCCCGTCACCGGGCTGAGCCTGGCGGGGCGACCGGCCTTCCGGGTGGGGGCGGGGGACGGCCCCGTGGTGGTGACCTGCTGGCCCGACGAGGTCGCGGCGATCCACGCGGCGGCCGCCGGTCTCACGACCCTGCGCATGGAGATCGTGGTGGCCTGCCGCGAGCCGGCGACCCTCGACGACACCGCCCGGGCGCTGGCCCCCAGCGCGCCGCTGCCGGCGGGCTGGCAGGAGCTGTGCCTGCTGCTGTGCGCTACCGACGCGCGGCCCCGGGTGCGGCGCTACCGCCCGGACGGCGCCGAGCGGCTGGAGCGCCGCGACATCCTGCCCACCACCTCGCGGCGCTACGACTTCAAGCGCCTGCAGAACTTCGACATCGAGCGGGTCCCCCACGCGGGCGAGGTGGTGGTGATCCAGGCCACGGGCCGCCGCAACCCCGACGACGTGCGCCTGTTGGCCTACGCCGAGGTGCGCAGCCTGCGGCGCCGCCCCGGCCGCCCGCTGTACCTGCCCGACGTCGACCGCGTGTTCCACGAGGCCGTGCGCGCCCTGGAGGACGCCCGCGCCCGCCGCGGCGCCCGGCGCCTGCAGTGGAACCGGCTGACCCTGCTGCTGCTGCCCGTGGTGCCCCTGGGCCCCGAGATCGTGAAGGCCTACGTCGCCCGCCTCGCCCCGGCGGCCGAGCACCTGGGCCTGGAGAAGGTGGTGGTGCGCTGCCGCTTCGCCGAGGCCCACGGCCCGGGCCCGTGGCAGGATCTCGCCATCGCCAACCCATCCGGCCAGCGCATCGAGCTGAGCGTGCAGCCGTCCAGCTCAGCCCCGCTGAAGCCGCGCTCCCGCTACGCCAGCAAGGTGGTCACCGCGCGGCGCCGCGGGCTGGTGCACCCCTACGAGGTCGTGCGCATGCTCGAGGCCGGGGGCGAGCTGCCGCCGGGCGCCTTCGAGGAGTTCGATCTGGCCGATGACGGCCGCCCGCTGAGCGTGGCGGGCCGCCCCCGGGGCGAGAACCAGGCCGGCATCGTGTGGGGGGTGATGCGCAGCGACGCCGCTGGCCACGCCCTGGAGCGGGTGCTGGTCTTGAGCGACGCCACCCGCGCCATGGGCGCGCTGGCCGAGCCGGAGTGCCGGCGCATCGAGGCCGCCCTCGACCTCGCCGACCAGCTCGGGCTGCCCCTGGAGTGGGTGGCTATCAGCGCCGGGGCGCGCATCGACTGGGACACCGGCACCGAGAACCTCGACTGGACCGCCCGGGTGCTGCGCCGCATCGTGCGGTTCACCCAGGCGGGCGGCGAGATCAACGTGCTGGTGCCGGGCATCTGCGTGGGCGCCCAGGCCTACTGGAACGCCGAGGCCACCATGATGACCCACACCCGCGGGCTGCTCATCATGACCGACCGCGGGGCGATGGTGCTGACCGGCAAGCGCGCGCTGGACGCGTCGGGCTGTGTCAGCGCCGACGACGACCTCGCCCTGGGCGGCTACACGGCCATCATGGGGCCCAACGGCCAGGCGCAGGCCCACGCCCCCGACCTGTGGGCCGCCTACGGCCTGCTGTACCGGCACTACGGCCACACCTACGTGCCCCGCGGCGCGGGCCGCCCGCCCTGGCGGGCCACCGTCGACGCCGCCGACCGCGACATCGGCGACAGCCCCTACCCGGCGGACGCCGCCCACGGCTTCGCGACGGTGGGCGAGATCTTCAGCGCGGCCCACAACAAGGATCGCAAGCGGCCCTTCGCGGTGCGCCCGGTGATGGCCGCGCTGGCGGATCGCGACGCCGAGCCCGTGGAGCGCTGGGCGGCCCTGCACGGCGGCGAGACGGCGGTGGTCTGGGAGACCCGCATCGGCGGCTACGCCGTCAGCCTGATCGGCATCGACAACCAGCCCGTCGCCCGGCTCGGCCAGCCCGCCGACGACGGCCCCGACACCTTCGCCGGCGGCACGCTGTACCCGCAGGCGGCCCGCAAGGTGGCCCGCGCCATCAACGCGGCCAGCGGGCGGCGGCCGGTGGTGGTGCTGGCCAACCTCAACGGCTTCGACGGCTCCCCCGAGTCCCTGGCGCGGTGGCAGCTGGAGTACGGCGCCGAGATCGGCCGGGCGGTGGTCAACGCCGACGGCCCGGTGCTCTTCGTGGTGCTCAGCCGCTACCACGGCGGCGCCTACGTGGTGTTCAGCAAGGCCCTCAACCCGCAGCTCGAGGCCATCGCCCTCGAGGGCAGCTTCGCGTCGGTCATCGGCGGCACGCCGGCGGCGACGGTGGTGTTCGCGGGGGAGGTGCGGCGGCGCACGGCGGCCGCCGGCGGCGGGGCGGCGGCGCGGGCGGGCATCATCACCGAGCTCGCCGCCCGGTTTGACGGCATCCACACGGTGCAGCGGGCCCGCGAGGTGGGCAGCATCGATCACGTCATGACGCCAGCGCGGCTGCGGCCGTTCCTGGTGACGCGGCTCGCGGCCGATCACGCCGCCCGGGGTGGGCGGCCGCCGCCAGTGGCCGATCCGCAGGGCTGGCCGCGCACGGCGCCGCCTGTCGAGGCGCCCCTGCCGGACGGCGTCGCGGGGTAGCGCGGGTCAGCCAGCGCCCCCGCCCACCTCAGGGGCGCGCGCTCAGTGGCGCAGCACGAGCACGGGGCAGTGGCTCAGCCGCACCACGCGCTCGGCCACCGAGCCCAGCGCGATGCGGGTCAGCCCCGTGCGCCCGTGGCTCGGCATGACGATCAGATCCGCGCCGATCTCCTCGGCGACCCGCACGATCTCGCTGCCGGGCGACCCGGTGGGCAGGTGCACGGTGGCGCCCGCCATCTTGTCGCCCAGCTTCTCGTGCAGCAGCGCGCGGATGCGCTCCTTGCGCTTCTCGGTGGTCATCGAGTCGAAGACGATGCCGGGATCGGCCGGGTGCACGATCTGCACGACGTGCACCAGGTGCAGGTGAGCCGGTGACGCCACTAGCTGAAGGGCCTCGTCCACCGCCGCCAGGCTGTGGACCGAGAAGTCGATGGGGACAATCACACACTGCTTGGGCAGCCAGGCCATGGTCTCAGGCTCCTTGGAACGGGTGGTCTGGGGTCGAAGGCAAAGGGACAGCGCGGCGCATCAGGGGGCCTCGCGGCGGCGCCACGGGCCGATCACCGTGAGGGCCAGGTACAGCGCGAGGCCCGCGGTGGCGATCCAGAACTCGATGGCGTACAGCCGGCGGGTCACCATCATCTCGAAGGGCATCGTCTTGGCCGCCGCCCACAGCGGCCCCTGGTGCCCCTCGGGCTTGATCACCGAGAACACCATGTAGCCCGCGTAGACCATCTCGAACACGAAGTTCGCGATGATGATCCAGTGCAGCGCGGCCAGGAACACGGCCTTCGGTGAGCGGGTGCGCATCGGCGATCCTCGCGGGGCGTGGGCGTGGGCAGCGGGCGCGCCGGCCGGGGTCATCGCCACGCTTCTGCTGACCCCACCGCAGGTCTATCATGCCTGGGTGCCGTTCATCGATCCCGTGGAGTGGGCCGCCTTCAAGGTCCTCATGCGCCGGCTGGGCGTCTGGCGCGCCCTGCGCGTGGGCCTGGGCGTGCGGCGCGGCGTGGCCCGGGGCGAGCCCTTCGGCGCGCTGCCGCCGCCGCAGACCCCCAAGGACGCCGACAGCCGGGCGCAGCTCGGCCCCGCCATCGTGCTCTACCGGCTGCTGGTGCAGGCGGGCCACCCGGATCCCCGGGGCGTGGTGGGCGAGGTCGTGCACGACGGCGCGCTGGCCTTCCTGGGCCACACCCTGGGGCCCCTGCGCCGCGCCGATCTCGCGGCGATGGACGCCGACACCCGCCACGCCTGGCTCACGGCCATGGGCGATCGCTTCCCGAACGCCACCGTCACCTGGGCGCGCACCGGGCCCGAGCAGGTGCACTTCCGCGTGACCGCCTGCCGCTTCGTGTCGCTCTGCCACGCCCTGGGCGAGCCCGACCTGGCCCCGCTGTTCTGCGCGGGCGACGCCACCTTCTTCGGCACCGTCGAGCCCGACGTGCAGCTCACCCGGCCGCACACGCTGGCCGAGGGTGGCCCCGACTGCCCCTTCACCCTGCGCTGGAAGGACGGCCCATGAGCCCCGACCGCCGCCCCGCCTGGTTCACCGCGCTGTCCGCGGTGCTCACCGAGGGCCCGCCCACCGACCGCTTCGCGGCCCTCGCCACCGTCGACGCGGCGGGCCAGCCCCGCGCGCGGCTCGTGGTGATCCGCGCCCTGCTGGCTGATCCGCCCCGGCTGCAGTTCACCGCCGATCTGCGCAGCGCCAAGGTCGCCGAGCTCACCGCGCAGCCGCGGGCCGAGCTGTGCTGGTTCGCCCCGAGCCGCTGGGTGCAGACCCGGCTGACCGGGGCGGTGTCGGTGGCGGCGGCGGGCCGACAGGCGGCCTGGACCGCCATGAGCGTCGAGACCCGCGGCCAGTTCTTCGGCGGGGCCTCCGGCCACCCCCTGGGCGGCCCGCCCCCGCTGGGCGCGCCCACGGACGCCGCGCCCCCGGCACACTTCGGCCTGCTGACGGTCCTCATCGACGCGGTGGACGTGGTCGACCTGTCGAGCGGGGCCGCGCAGCGCACCCGCTGGCACCTGAGCGACGCCGGCTGGTCGGCCACAGCGCTCAACCCGTGATCCCGCCGTGACGGCGACGGCCGGTCCGCCGCCCCGCCTCACCCGGCTCTGGAGGTCCCTCATGCGCCCCCGCGCCCTCATCCTGCTGACGGCCATGGCCGCGCTGGCGAGCCTGGGCCTCTCGGCCTGCGGCGAGGCCGCCCACGTCGATCTCAGCCCCAGCCTGGGCACCGTGCACCACCTGCCGGTGCGCGGCCGGGTGATGACCCTGGAGGACGTGCCCCCTGCGGCCGAGGCCGAGCCCATCGACGACATCACCCAGGACGAGCTGGCCGACACCCAGGTGTCGCTGCGGCTGCGGGCGGCGGGCCAGACCATCGAGCTGGGCACGCTCACCACCGACGGCGAGGGCTGGCTGGACGCCCTGGTGGCGCTGCCCGCCGGCGTGCCGACGGGCGATCACCGGCTGGAGGTGCGCCTGGACGACAAGCTCATCGGCTTCACCACCGCCCGGGTGCTGGCGGCGGGCCACCGGGGGCTGCTCGTGCGCTCGGACGTCGACATGACCTGGCTCGAGACCCGCTTCGAGGGCACCCTCGACAAGGTCCGGCTGCTGTTCCAGCGGGCGGACGAGCGGATCACGCTGCCCGGCATGCCCGCCGTGTATGCGGCGCTCCGCGCGGGCACCGCCGCCGACGCCGACCGCCCCCTGGTGCTGCTCAGCGGCAGCCCGCGCTTCTTCCACCGGGTGCTGCTCGAGAAGGCCCGCCTCGACGGCGTGCAGGCCGACGGCTTCGTGCTCAAGCCCATGAAGGACATCGGCCGCGCCCTCGCGCTGACGGATCCGGGGGGCCTCTTCGGCGCCCTCGAAGACCAGATCGGCTACAAGCTCACCTGGCTGCTGCGCCTGCGCCTGG
>JAUHVS010000339.1 GCA_030424955.1 bacterium
GTCGGGGGCCCGGCGGCGGCTCAGCCCGCAGCCCCGGCCAGCGGGGCCCCGGCCAGCGGGGCCCCGGCCAGCGCGGCCCCCGCCAGCGCGGCCCCCGCCAGCGCGCCGAAGCGCCGCATCCGGCTCTACGGGGCCGACGGCAAGCCCCACCCGGCGACCATGGGGGTGGTCTCGAAGATCCAGAAGGTCGACCCCGCGCTCCTCGAGCGCGCGGTGCAGCACCGCAAGCGCCAGATCGCCGGCGAGCAGAAGCTGCGCGAGCTGCAGCTGCGCCCCGAGGTGCTGGCGTCGATCTCGCGCACGCACCGGGTGAAGGGGGTCGATCCTGCCAAGATGAGCGTCACGGAGTTCATCGGGCTCGTGCGCCGCAGCCTCACGGGCGGCCTGGGCCAGTAGCCCGAGCCTGCCCGGAGCGCCCAGCGCCCCGACGCCTCAGCCGGGGGCGCCCGGGGCCCCACCCCGTCCGCTGGGGGCGCCCAGCGCCCCGTAGTGGCCCGGCGACACCTCGTAGGCCCGCCCCTCAGCCACCAGCTTCTCGACGTGCGCCCGCAGCGACAGGCCGGCGATGCCGCCGCCCGGGCCCATGCGCGCCATGGGGGGCGCGTCGGCGTAGGCCCGGCCCACCAGGGTGGCCACGTCGGCCGCGCCCTCGGCCAGCGCCGCCCACACCTTCGCCTCGCGGGCCAGCCGGTGCTGGATGTAGTGGGCCAGCCGGTGGTCGGGGGTGCCGATGGCGCCACCGTGCGCGGGGATCAGCGCCCGCAGCCCCAGGGCGCGCATGCGCGCGAGGCTGTCCAGGTACTGGGCCATGTCGCCGTCGCCCGGCTCGATGAGGATGGTGCCCAGCCCCGCCACCATGTCGCCGACGATGGCGATGCCGGTGGCCGCGTCCACGAAGATCAGGTGCCCCGGCGCGTGGCCAGGGGTGTGGTGGACCGCCAGCCGGTGCGCCCCCAGCTCGATGTGGTCGCCCTCGTCCAGCGTGCCGTCCACCGCGAAGTCGACGCGGGCCGCCGTCTCGGGGTGGGCCAGCAGCCGCGCGCCGTAGCGGTCGGCCACCCGGCGCGCGTCGCCGATGTGATCGCGGTGGTGGTGGGTGAGCACCACCGCCTCGACCTGCGCGCCCGCGGCCACCTGGGCGTCCAGCCAGCCGTCGAGGATCGCCTGCTGGTCGGGGAAGGGGCTCGCGGGATCGAACACGGCCAGCCGGTCGGTGCCCACCACCGTGGTGTTGGTGTGGGTCGCCGGGGGCAGCGTGGGCGTGCGCAGGGGCAGCAGGTGGATGTGGGGGCACACCGGGCTGACGTGCGGGGGGGCGCGGTGGGCCTCGAAGGCGTGGGCGTCCCCCGCGGCGAGGGCCCGCACGATCTCGGCGGTGGGCGGGGCCATCAGGATCTCGCCGGCGGCCCAGCGGGCCAGGGCGTCGGCGGGGCGGATCCACTCGCCCTGGTCCAGCTCGCCGCGGGCCGGATCCACGGCCGGCGCGGCGGCGTCATCGACCCAGCACAGGTAGTAGCGGGTGAGGAAGCGCCGGCCCAGGTAGGCCGGGCTCAGGGTCTCGCGCACGAAGATCAGGGCGTCGAGCCGGGGCTGGTGGCCGGCGGCGAGCACGGCGTCGAAGTCGCGGGCGTCGGGCCCCGGCGCGTCGGCGGGCAGCGGCGGCGACACCAGGCCGAGGCCGGTCTCCTCCCAGGTCTCGCGGACGGCCGCGTGGCGGGCGCGGGCGTCGGCGTCGTCGCCGTGATCCTCGGCGTCCACCCGGCCGCCGGGGAAGGCGTGGAACCCGCTCAAGAACGAGGTCTGCGGGGCCCGGCGCACCCAGTAGATCTCGGGATCCGCCGGTCGGCGCAGCAGGATCACGGTGGCCGCAGCGGCGGCCTGGGCGTCAGGGCTCGGCATAGGCGTCGGCGTAGCCTTCCATGAGCGCCGCGAAGAGCATCGCCCCCACGCGCTCGGCGCCGCGCCAGGTGGGGTGGGTGAGATCCCCCCGGCCCAGCGGAGGTTTCGCGGCGTACCAGCGGGCCATGGAGCCCTCGCCGCCCATGGCCCGCCAGGTGTTCCAGAAGGCGCAGCCCTGGCGCAGGGCGACCTCGCGCTGCACCTCGACGATGCGCTTGACCACCGGGCGGGTGGCCAGCTTGCCGTTCTCGTCGCGATCCGCCCGATCCAGGGGCGACACCAGCAGGCAGCCCACGCCGGGCAGGGCCGCGCGCAGGTGGCCCACGATCTCGGTGAGATCCTCGCGGTAGGCCTTCATGCCCAGGTGCTCGGCCTGGCTCTCGTTGGTGCCGTACTGCAGCACGAGCAGGTCGGGCTGCCGCTGCCGCAGCTGGCTGTGCCAGTGCTCGGCGTCGAAGCGCCGCAGCAGCCGCACCCGGGTGCCGTCCAGGCCCAGCGCGTCGTAGGCCACGCCCGGGCCGTCGCGCTCGAGCACGGCGCCGAACAGCCGCACCTCGCCGTGGCCGAGGGTGCGCACCTCGAGCACGTGGTGGCCGTCGGGCACGGTGATCTCGGCCACCCGCTCCACGGGGGCCTCGGTGCGGGTGTTGACCTCGACGGTGCGGTCGTCGATGCGCAGGGTGAAGCGCCCCCCGCGGGGCTGGCCCAGGTAGAACACCCGCAGCTTCGACACCGACGCGCCCAGGGCCTCGCCGGTGGGCTCGTAGCGCACCCACTCGCCCGCCTCGCGGGTGCGCACGGTGACGCCGCCCAGGCCGTACAGGCCGTCGCGCACCTTGGGGCGGGTCAGCCGGAACAGCTCCCAGCCGTCGCTGGTGGTGATGCGCAGGGCGTCGCGGCGGTACCAGGGGGCCGGGTGGCCCGCGAGCACGAAGCCGTGGCCCCCGTCGCCGAAGCGCCGCTGCATGAGCCGGCGCACGGTGCGGGTCACGTAGTCACCGGTCAGCAGGCTGTCGCCGTAGTGCAGCACCCGCACCACGTGGCGCTCACCGCGCTCGATGGCGGCCAGCCGGCGGTAGAGCCGATCGAGGCTGCGCTGCGGATCCTCGATGGGCAGCAGCGGCAGGCCCTTGGGCGTGCGCCCCATCCGCGGGGGCGGGGGCAGGGGATCGTCGGGCCCCAGGGGCTTGGCGGGGGGGCGGAAGGGGACCACCGGGCCGGGGTCGTCGCTGCCCTCGGCCGCGCCCGTCTCCCCGGCCTCACCCGCGCTGGCCGCGCCGCTCTGGGTCGCCCTGGGCGGGCGGTGGGCGCCCCGCTCGGCCTGGGACTGCCGGCGCGGGCCCAGCGCGAGCAGCTCGTCGTCGTCCACCTGGCCCTCGATGGCCTCGCCGCCGGGGGCCTCCGCGCGGGCGCCCGGCCGGAACACCCGGGGGGCGAAGGCCCACGGATCGTCGGGCATCCAGCGCAGGGCGTCGGCGCCGGGCAGCCCCTGCACGAGCAGCATCGCCGCCACGGCCCACCACAGGGTGCGGCCGGTCTTGGACCAGAGGGGAGAGGGCGGCGGGGGCATGGGCTCCATCATCAGAACTGGAAGTAGATGAACGGCTGGACGTCGGCGCTGGCCATGGCGCGCAGGCCAAAGGCGCCCGCCACCAGCACCGCAGCCTGGACCAGCGAGGGCAGCCGGGCAAACCCGGCCACGGCGCCGTCGAACCAGGCCCGCGGCGTGAAGTGGCCCACGGCCGCGACGGCCAGCACCCCCAGCACGGCGGCGCCGAGGTTGGGGGTGAAGGTGCTGCCCTGGGCCAGGCTGCTCAGCACGGCGCCCACCTCGTCCAGGGTCTCGCAGCGAAAGAAGATCCAGGCGAAGCACACATAGTGGAAGGTCAGCGCCACCGCCAGCGCCCGGCCCAGGGCGCCGCCGCCGAGCAGCGGGCGGTCGTCGCGGGCGCGCTGCACCGCGCGCAGCACCGCCAGGGCCCCGCCGTGCAGCGCGCCCCAGATCACGAAGTTCCAGCCGGCGCCGTGCCACAGCCCGCCCAGCAGCATGGTGAGGATCAGGTTGCGGTAGGTGCGCCAGCGGCCCCGCCGGCTGCCGCCGAGCGAGATGTACAGGTAGTCGCGCAGCCAGCTCGACAGCGAGATGTGCCAGGTGCGCCAGAACTGCTGCAGGTCGGTGGAGGTGTAGGGCGCCGCGAAGTTGTCGGGGAACGTGAAGCCCAGCAGCAGCGCGGAGCCGATGGCGATGTCGGAGTAGCCGCTGAAGTCCCCGTAGATCTGGAAGGCGTAGCCGTAGACCGCCACCAGCATCTCGACGCTGGAGTACCCGGCCGGGGCGTCGAAGGCCCGGTCCACCAGGTTCATGGCCAGGTAGTCGGCGATGATGATCTTCTTGAACAGCCCCAGGCCGATGAGGGCCAGGGCGCGGCCCCCCGCGGCGTCGGGCAGGCCGCGCGGGGTGTTGAACTGCGGCAGGAAGTCGCTGGCCCGCACGATGGGGCCGGCCACGAGCTGCGGGAAGAAGCTGACGAAGAGCAGGAAGCGCCGGTAGGCCGCGAAGTGGGCCCGCAGCCACCCGAGCCGCTCGGCCCCGCTGCGCTGCGCGCGCAGGGGCGGGACCTCGGCGCTGACGGGGGCCAGGGTGCCCCGGTAGATGTCGATGGTGTAGCTCATCGACTGGAAGGTGAAGAACGAGATGCCCACGGGCAGGGCCACGTCCAGCCGCCAGTCGATGACCCCGGGGCCGTAGAGGCTCGCGCCGCTGTCGAGGAAGAAGTCGAGGTACTTGAAGACCGCCAGCGCCCCCAGATCCAGGGCCACCGAGGTCCACACCAGGCGCCGGCGCTGGCCGTCGGAGGTGGCCCGGCCCAGGGCGTGGCCCACCAGGTAGTCCACCGCCGTCGTGCCCGCGATCAGCAGCAGGTACCAGGCGTTCCAGCTGGCGTAGAACACCAGGCTGGCCATCAGGAGCACGCCCAGCGCCGCGCGGGCGCGGCGGGCCAGCGCCCAATACAGGGCGAAGACCACCACGAGGAAGGTGGCGTACTCGAGAGAGTTGAACAGCACCGGCGCCCGACTCCGGGGAGGGAGGGTGGAGAAGTTGCCGGCGGGATTCTCGCCGCCGCCCTCGGTTTCGTCGAGTTCCCGTGGCGTCGCCCCCCCAACCGCAGGGGCCTCCGGGGGCGCGATCCGGCGCCGCGCGGCCAAACCCGGGCGAAAAATCCGACCTGGCAACTTCCCGTCGGCGGGCCCTCGGCGGTACGTTTGCCCGATGCATGACGCCTATGAGAAAGCCGCGGAGGCCGCACAGTGGCTCCGCGCACGCCTCCCTGCGCCCAGCGGCGCGGCGGTCCTGGGCAGCGGCCTCGGCGCGCTGGCCGATCAACTGGAAGACGCGCAGGTCATCCCCTACGGCGAGATCCCGTACTTCCCCGGGCCGGCCGTGTCGGGCCACGCCGGGGTGCTGACGGTGGGCCGCCTGCCGGGCTGCGACACCCGCATCGCCGCGCTCTCGGGCCGGGTGCACCTGTATGAGGGCCACCCCGTCTGGCAGGTGGTGCACGCCGTGCGCACCCTGAAGCTGTGGGGCGTGCGGGATCTGCTGATCACCAACGCCGCCGGTGGCATCGACCCCGCCTTCGTGCCGGGGGATCTGATGCTCATCACCGACCACCTCAACCTGACCGGCAAGAACCCCCTGTGGGGGCACAACGACGACCGGCTGGGCGAGCGCTTCCCCGACATGAGCCACGCCTACGATCCGGGGCTGGCGGCGGTGGTGCGCGACTGCGCGCAGACCCTGGGGCAGACCCTGCGCGAGGGCGTGTACGCCGGCGTGCTCGGGCCCAGCTACGAGACCCCCGCCGAGATCCGCATGCTGCGGGTGGTGGGCGCGGGCGCGGTGGGCATGTCGACGGTCAACGAGGTCATCGCCGCCCGGCACGCCGGGCTGCGGGTGTGCGGCATCAGCTGCATCACCAACCTCGCCGCCGGGCTGGGCACCGAGGCCCTGCACCACGACGAGGTCAAAGAGATCGCGGCCCTGGCGCGCAACCGCTTCTTGGGGTTGGTCACCGCGGCCATGGACCGGTTCGCGGCCCAGGCGACCGCTTGATCCGCGCCCTCACCGCCGCCATCGCGCTGGGGGCCAGCCTCGCGGGCTGCTCCCTCGTGGTGTCGGGCATCGAGGTGCCGCCCGCGGACGGGCTGGACGCCGAGGTGGACGCCGCCGCCCCCGATCTGGGCGTCGATGGCGGGCTGGACGCCGCCGTGGACGGCGGGCCGGATCAGGGCGCGGTCGACGGCGGGCCGGACTGGGGCGCAGACCTGGGCCTCGACGCGGGCCCCGATGCCGATCTCGACGCCGGGGATCTGGGCCCCGACGCCGGGGACGCGGCGGTGGACGGCGCGGTGGATCTGGGCCCCGACATGCTGGTCTCGCCGCCGCTCGATCTGCGCCTGCTGGCGGGCCGCTGGCGGGCCTACGGCGTGCTCGGTGAGCTGGGCCTGGTGGAGGCCACGCTGTCGGTGAGCGTGCTGGGCAGGGCTTCGTGGACCTTCGACGGCGACTCCGAGCAGGTGGCCGAGCTGGCGCAGGGCCCCGAGGCCCCCGGGGTGGAGCTGGCGCTGCCGTGGTTCCACGCCGAGGCGCTGGTCGGCGCCATGGACCCCCGCTCGGGGCTGGGGG
>JAUHVS010000340.1 GCA_030424955.1 bacterium
CGAGGCCGCCTCGGTGTGCCCGGCCCGCATCAGCACGCCGCCGGGCATGGCGGTCAACGGGAAAATATGCCCCGGTTGCACGATATCCGATGGCACCGCGTGCGGCGCCACGGCCGCCTGCACGGTGAACATGGTGCCCAGGGTGAGCACGGCATACAGCACGAGCGCCCAGGTGCCCTGGCGGCGGTAGCCCTCGAGCAGGCTGGTGCCGGTGGCGGCGGCGTGCTGGGGGCCAAACCGGAAGGCGGGGTACTTGAAGAGGTTGGCGCCGATGATCAGCGCCATGAAGCCGAAGCCATACACGGCGCCGGCGCGGGTGCTCTGCACCAGGTGGCTGACGCCGATGGCGGCGCCGGCCAGCAGCAGCCCGGGGCCCAGGGCCCGCAGCAGATGTGAACGACCCATGGCTGTCCCCTCCGGGGATCGTTCTACTGCGCCGGGCGCGCGGGGCGCCAGCGGGTCAGCAGAGGGGCTCGGTGTTGAGGCTGGCGGGGCGGGGCAGGGCGGGCGCGGGCGAGCAGGGGGCGGTCACGGCGATCTCCGGGCGAGGTGAGGCCCACCGGACGGCGGGGGGCTGCGGGCCTTACACGCGCCACGGGTGGCAAGGATCTGCGCGCGGGGTATGCTCGGGGCCCAACGCGCGGGGAGGGGACACGATGGCCGAGGTCTGGACGCCCACACAGCACACCAGCCGGCGCACCCGGCAGACCCCGCCCGAGCGGGTGGACGTGGCCATCGTCGGCTGCGGCCTGGGGGGCCTGACGGCCGGCGCCTACCTGGCCCGCGCCGGGCTGCGCGTGGCCTGCTTCGACGCCCACTACGTCGCCGGGGGCTGCGGCACGCAGTTCCACCGCAAGACCCCCGAGGGGCGCTTCAACTTCGACGTCGGCCTGCACTACGTGGGCGATCCCGAGGGCGCCATCGTGCGGCTGATGCGCACGGTGGATCAGCCCGTCGAGCCCGTGGCGATGGATCTCGACGGCTTCGATCGCTTCGTGTTCCCCGACTTCACCTTCCCCGTGCCCGCCGATCGCCGCCGCTACCGCGACCGCCTCGTGGAGTTCTTCCCCCACGAGAAGAAGGGCATCGACGTCTACGTGAAGTACCTGGACCAGCTCTCGCGGCTCAGCCGCGCCAGCGAGCGGTCCCACGGCAAGGCGAGCCTGGGCATGGCCCTGGCCGGGCTGCGGGCGCCGCTGGTGGTGCGCCACCTGCAGAAGACCGCGGGCGATCTCATCGACGCCCACGTGCGCGATCCCAAGTGCAAGGCGGTGATGCTGGGGCAGAACGGCGACTACGGCCTGCCCCCCAGCCAGGTGGCCGCGCTGCTGCACGGCGGGCTGGCCAACCACTACTTCGACGGCCCTTGGTACCCGAAGGGCGGCGGCCAGGTGCTGGCCGACGGCATGGCCGACGCCATCGAGGCCGCGGGGGGCGGGGTGTTCCTGCGCCGGCCCATCGAGCGGATCCTGGTGGAGGGCGGCAAGGCGGTGGGCGTGCGCACCGAGGACCGCAACGGCGAGGTCTTCGAGACCCGCGCCGACCGGGTCATCAGCAACGCCGACATCAAGAAGACCCTGCTGGATCTGGTGGGCCCCGAGCACCTGCCGAGCGGCATGACCCAGAAGGTCGAGGGCTGGAAGTGGCCCTGCAGCCTGTTCATGACCGTGCTGGGCGTGCAGGGGGATCTGACCGACCTGGGCATGGCGAGGGCCAACTACTGGCAGTTCGACACCTACGACTTCGACGCGCTGTACCACGCGGTGGAGCACGGCACGCCCAAGGACCACGCGGCCTACATCACCAGCGGGAGCGTGAAGGACCCCGACACCGCCCACCACGCGCCGGCGGGCTACCAGACCGTCGAGGTCATGACCATGGTGCCCGGCGATCCCGCGGCGTGGGGCGCCGAGCCCGACGGGGTGGTGGGCTGGCGCTACCGCAAGACCGAGCGCTACCACGCCCTCAAGCAGCAGATTGAGGACAGCCTCATCGAGCGCCTCGACCGGGTGCTGCCCGGCGCCAAGGACCGCATCGTCTACCGCGAGTCGGCCACGCCGCTCACCCACACCCGCTACACCCGCGCCACCCTGGGCACGAGCTACGGCATCTCGTCGACGCCCGACCAGTTCTTGAAGGGCCGCCCCGGCCCCCGGGGCCCGGTGGACGGGCTGTACCTGTGTGGCGCGTCGAACCGCTCCGGCCACGGCATCGTGGGCGCCATGACCGGGGGCTGGATCGCCGCGGCGGTGGTGGCCAAGGACGCCGGCCGCCTGATCCCCGATCCCTGGAGCTGAGCGCCCGTGGAGGATCTTCAGGTCAAGGAGCGCATCACCATCCCCGGCTGGGAGCTGTGGTTCACCGCCAGCCGCTCGGGCGGGCCGGGGGGGCAGCACGCCAACAAGACCAACAGCCGGGTGACCCTGCACTGGCGGGTGGAGAGCACCACCGCGCTGACCGCCGCGCAGCGGGCCCGGGTGATGGCGCGGCTCGCGACCCGCATCGACGATGAGGGCGTGCTGCAGATCAGCGCCGAGGACGAGCGCAGCCAGCACCGCAACCGCGAGCTGGCCCGCGAGCGGCTGGCGGCCCTGGTGCGCGACGCCCTGCACGTGGCCACCCGCCGGCGCCCGACCCAGCCCACCCGCGGCAGCCGCGAGCGCCGCCTGCAGGCCAAGAAGGCCCAGTCGGGCAAGAAGGCGGAGCGCCGCTGGCGGCCCACCGACTGAGGCCGCGGCGCGCCCCCAGTGACCCACGGCACAGCCCCCGCGCCAACGCGGTCGATGAGGGGCGACGATCGTGTACATTCGCCGCGACCCGCCGCCTGGAGCCCCCGATGCCTGAGCTTGAGATCCCCGTCATCGCCCTCAACGACCTGATCCAGGCCGGGCCCCATCAGGGCCAGGCCGACGCCGATCTGGTGCGGGGCCTGAGCCAGTACGGGCTCGTCTTCATCCGCCAGCACGGCATCGACGCCGAGGCGCTGGAGCAGTTCTACCGCGACTTCATCGCGGTCACGCAGCGGCCCACCGCCGAGAAGGCGAGCTGGGGCGGCCGCGAGATCTGGTTCCAGCGGGGCTGGACGCCGCCGAACACCGAGCAGGCGGTGGTGGCCGGGGGCCAGCCCGACTTCAAGGAGTGCTACTTCGCGGCGCCCGAGGCCCTCGATCCGGTGGCGCAGGCCGAGTACCCCGAGCTGTACGCCGAGAACGTCTGGCCCGCCGACGCGCCGGGCTTCCAGGCGGGCTACATGGCCCTGGGCCAGCAGGTGCACGCCATCGGCATGGCGCTGCTCACCGCCGCCGCCCGCGGCCTGGGCCTGCCCGCCGGCACCTTCGATGAGCTCGTGGCCGGCGGGGCCCACGTGTCGCGGGCGCTGCGCTACCTGCCGCTCACCGCCGACCAGGTGGGCACCGACGTGCTGTGGGGCGAGGAGCACACCGACTTCAACCTGCTGACCCTGCTGCCCGGCGGCCGGTTCTACGATCCCAGCGGCGCGCAGGCGGGGCGGCCCGACGACAACGCGGGCTTGTACCTGCGCACGCGGCCCACCGAGGCGCACCCGCTGGGCCGGCGCCTGCCGGGGGTGCCCCCGCCCGGCTGCATGGTGGCGCAGGTGGGCCAGCAGCTCGAGATCCTGACGGGGGGGCGCCTGCTCGCGACGCCCCACGAGATCCTGCCGCCCAAGGCGCCGGGCTGGACCCGCTGCAGCTTCGCGCACTTCATCCACATGCACGCCCACCAGCGCATCGCGCCCCTCGCGCCCTTCGCGGACGCCGAGACGGTGGCCGCCTACCGGCCGTCCGTGCTGGCCGGCACCTACGGCACCAAGACCCTGGTGGACATCAACCTGGCCCCGGCCTCGGCCCTGCAGGCGCTGGGCTACCGCCACTACAAGCGCCTGGCGACCCACCGCGAGGGAGAGGGCCGCCGCGCGTTCGCCAAGTGAACCGCGCCGAGACCCGGCTGGACACGCTGGCGGGCCTGTGGCGCCGCGAGCGGGACGCAGCGGCCGCGCGGGCCAAGGCCCGGCGCGCGGGGCTGAGCCTGCCCGAGCGGGTGGCGAACGGCGACGCCCTGGCCGACTGCGTGGTGGACGATCTCACGCTGGCGGCGGGGGGCCGCACCCTGCTGTGGGTGCAGCCGGCCCAGTGGCCCGAAGACCTGCGGCTGTCGGCGGGCAGCCCGGCGCGGCTGTGGTGGACCCACCCGGACGATCCCGAGGGCAGCCTGCGGGCGGTGGTGGCCCGGCGGCGGGCCCAGCGCCTGGGCGTGATGATCGACGGCGAGGTGCCCGATCGGGTGCTGAACGGGCAGTTCAACCTCGACGCCGACGACCCCCTGCAGACCTTCGCCCGCGGCGACGCCGCGCTCGCGCGCTGGCGCAACGCGGCGCCCCGATCCGCCGAGGCCCGGCTGCGGGGCGTGCTGTTCGGTGAGGCCGCGCCTGTGTTCGGGCCGCTGGGGCCCGACGCGCCGCTGGACCCCGCCCTCAACGGGCCGCAGCGCGCCGCGGTGCAGCGGGCCCTGGCCGCCGAGGACGTGGCCTTCATCCACGGCCCCCCCGGCACCGGCAAGACCCGCACGCTGGTGGAGGTGGTGCGCCGCGCGGCGGCGGCGGGCGAGCGGGTGCTGGCGTGCGCCATGAGCAACACCGCCACCGACCACCTGGGCGTGGGCCTGCTGGCCGCCGGCGTGCCCGTGGTGCGGCTGGGGCACCCGGCGCGGGTGGCCGACGCCCTCGAGGCCCGCAGCCTGGACGCGCTGCTCGCGAACACCGAGGCCGCCCAGCTCGCGCGGCGGTGGCAGGGCGAGGCGCGGGACCTGCGGCGGCGGGCCTTCAACCGCCGCGACCGGGGCACGGCGGGCCGCAGCGAGTTCCGCCAGCTGATGAACGAGGCCCGGGCCCTGGAGCGCGACGGCCGCGACCAGCTGCGGGCGGCGCAGCAGGTGATCCTCGACGGGGCGTCGGTGGTGTGCTGCACGGCGGCGGGCGCCGACAGCGGGCTGCTGGGCGCGCAGGCCTTCGACTGGGTGGTGCTGGACGAGGCGACGCAGGTGCCCGATCCGCTCGCGCTGGTGGCGCTGAGCCGCGGCGCGCGGGTGGTGCTGGCGGGCGACCCCGAGCAGCTGCCGCCCACGGTCATCGACCGCGAGGCCGAGCGCGAGGGCCTGGGCGTGACCCTGTTCGAGCGGCTGGCGGCGGCCCACCCCGGGGCGGGCACGCTGTTGCAGGTGCAGCACCGTATGCACGCGGATCTGATGGTGTTTCCCAGCGAGCGCCGCTACGGCGGGCAGCTCATCGCGCACCCCAGCGTGGCCCAGCACACCCTGGCCGACCTGGGCGTCGTCGACGACCCGCTGCGGCCGGGCGCGCTGATCCTCATCGACTGCGCTGGCAAGGGCTGCGCCGACGAGGCCGCCGAGGGCGTCGCCGACGGCAGCACCCTCAACCCGGGCCAGGCCGAGCGCACGGCCGCCGAGGTGCGCCGCCTGCTGTCCCGCGGGCTGCCGGTGGCGGACGTCGGGGTGATCACCCCCTACCGGGCCCAGCGCCGGCGGCTGCGGGCGCTGCTCGCGTCCGAGGTGGCCGACGGGCTCGAGATCGACACGGTCGACGGCTTCCAGGGGCGCGAGAAGCAGGCCATCGTGCTGGATCTGGTGCGGTCCAACGACGCCGGGCAGGTGGGCTTCGTGGCCGACCGGCGCCGCCTCAACGTGGCCCTGACCCGCGCGAAGCGCTGCCTGATGGTCATCGCCGACACCGCCACCCTGGGGGCCCACGGCGACTTCGCCGACTGGCTGACCGCCGTCGAGGCCCACGGCACCTGGGCCAGCGCGTGGAACGACGACGCGCCGCCGCTCGACGAGGGCTGAGCCCGGGCGCCGTTGAGCCCGCGGGCCCCCCATGCGAGACTGCCCGCCGGCACCGGGCACGGGGGGTAGGCAGGGTGTGGCAGATCCATGTGGATGAGAGTGGTGACTTCGACCGGCCAGACGATCTGGTGTGTGTCGCGGGGGTGGTGGTGCGGCGCGGCACCGATGAGGCCGCCCTCGAGGCGCGGCTGAGGGCTGAGCTGGGGTTTGTGCCCTGGCCGATGCACGCGGCCCACCTCAACGTGCCGGTCTTCATCGCCTTGGCGGCTTTGCACAGTGGGCGGGCTTTCCCAGGGCGGGAGATACTGACTGAACTACGAGACCACCTGCAGTGCGTGGCGCCTCTGCCGATGAAAGACATCATGGCTGAGTTCGTCGAAGGACGGCGGCCAGACATCGAGACGCTGAAGGAAGTGGAATCCCTCGTGCCGCCTCGGTACGAGCCGTGGCTCAACGATCTGCAAGGCAAGTTCTTCCAGCACCTGAGACGAATTGTCGCGTCCCTCGGCGGCATGGCGAGTGCCTTTGTGGCCGTGGCCGCCGAGGGTGGGCCAGTGCCCGAGGGCGATCGCTATCCCCCTTTGCTGTCGGCCCTCGCTCGCAAGCTGGCCGCCGGCGTGCACGCCGACCCGGCGCCGCGGATGACGTGGCAGGTGCTGGGGCGCCGGTTGCAGGGCGGCTACATGACACACCGCTGGTTGCGCAC
>JAUHVS010000341.1 GCA_030424955.1 bacterium
CGGCACCCGCGGCTCCTCGGAGGACGGCGCCGACACCGAGACCATCCCGTCCGACATGCAGGCCGGCGACGAGAGCGCCGACGGCGACGAAGCCGAGGAGATGGACCTGGAGCCCGGCTCCGGCGACGAGGACCCCGGCAACCCGGGATCGCCGCTCCATCCCAACATGGACGGCCGGAACTGGCAGGACACCGCCTACCGTGCCTTCACCACCGAGTTCGACGAGGTGGTCGAGGCCGACACGCTGTGCGACCCGGACGAGCTGAACCGCCTGCGCACGCTGCTCGACCAGCTGCGGGTGCTCACCGTGGACGAGGCCCTGCTGCGGCAGCTCTTCGCGCGCACCCGCAACGAGCCGGCCTTCGCGGACGCCGCCATCGAGCCGGTGGCGCTGCAGGGCCTGGACCAGCTGCCGACCACCGTGGTGGTCACCCGGCACGCCTTCGACGACATCGTGCACAACCTGGTGCGCAACGCCGTGCAGAGCTCGCTGCGCCACTGCCCCGAGGGCGCGCCGGTGCACATCGGGCTCGCGGTGGACGTGGAGGTGGACCTGATCACGGGGCTGGAGCGCTTCGCGCTGCGCATCCTCGATCGCTCGCCGCAGCAGCTCACCGCCGAGATGCTGCGGGGCCGCTACATCGAGGAGGGCCTGGGGCTCACCGCCGATCTGGTGGCCCAGCACGACGGCTCCCTGGACGTGGAGGCCGCCGCGCCGCCGTGGCAGAAGGCGGTGGTGGTCAAGCTGCCGCGCCAGGACGAGGACGACGACGATCTGGGAGACGCCTGATGCCGCCCACCGAGCCCACCGTGCTGATCATCGAGGACGGGGACGAGTACCTCGAGAACCTGGGCCGCTTCGTGCCCGGCCCGCGCTACCTGCAGGCGCGCTCCGCCTCGGCCGCGCTGGCGCTGCTGGCCCAGGAGCCCGTCGACGTGGTGTACCTGGACATGCGCTTCGACCGCATCCCCCGCGAGGACCTGGTGGGGGATCACGCCGCGGCGACCCGGGAGCACAACGGCGATCCGCAGCGGGGCTGGCGCTACCTCGCGAACAACCAGGGGCTGTTCATCCTGGACGCGCTCGCCCGCGGGGGGCACGGGGCGGTGCCGGTGATCCTGTCGTACGACTTCGGCCGGGAGCCCAAGCGCCTGCGGCACCTGATCCGGCGCTACCCGACCTTGAGCTGGGTGCCCGACGCCGTCACCCCCACCGAGATCCGCCAGGCCCTGCTGGACGCGCAGCGCCGCCGCTGAACGCTTGCTGCAAATCGTAGCGCATGATGCTCTGATCCAGAGCGAAGGCCCGTGGCCGTGGCCAGATCCATTCGGGAACGCCTGCGTTTGTGGGGTGTCCATGCCACCACGGCTGTTGGCCCGCCCCCTGCAATGTGGTCGGTCGACTCAAGACTCAGGAGGGCCTCATGGGCTGGTTGACCCGCGCACTGGATGAGCTGCGACAGATGCACCGCGTGACGGGCCCCGCCGGGGTCCTGATGCTGCTGAGCCTGCTGGCGGCGCTGGGGGTGTCGGTGGCCCAGGCCACGCCGCAGGCCCACGACCGCTGGGCCCCCATGGAGTCCACGAGCGTGCTCGGCAGCGAGGAGCTGACCGCGTGGCTGCCCCCGGCGGTCACGGCGGGCGCGCCCCTGCGCTTCGTGGTGGAGCTGGAGGCCGGCCGCACGCCGCCCACCGCCGCCTACCTGCCGGGCCTGATGTTCGACCGGGTGCCCCTGCGCTTCGACGACAGCACCGGCCTGCTGCGCGGCGAGGTGCGCGTGCCCTCAGACGCGCCCCACCGCGGCACCCTGACCCTGCGCCTCACGGGCCGATCGGGCGGCGAGTGGGACTGGACCGTGGCCCTGCGCGCGCCGGCCGGGCCCAGCTGACGCCCGGCGCCCCTCGGCGCGGGGGGTGACAACGCCGCCGGCCGTGCCCATGCTCACAGCTCACCCGAGATCAGCGAGAGGATGCGATGCGCGGTGCAGGCGCCAGCGAGGGCGGCTTTGGCGAGTTCGTGATGGGCGTCGTGATGCTGGTGGGCGGGGGCTACCTGTTCCTCAACAGCGTGCGCGTGCACAGCGGGCTGCACTGGGGCATGGCGCTGTTCAACGTGGGCGGGGTGGGGGTGACCGGCGGCATGGTGCTGATCCCCTTCATGCTGGGCGTGGGCATGGTGTTCTACAACAGCAAGAACCCCATCGGCTGGCTGCTCACGGCGGGCGCTGTCGTGGCCCTGGTCTTCGGCCTGGTCGCCAGCGTGCAGCTGCACTTCGAGCGCATGACCCTGTTCGAGCTGCTGATGGTGCTGGTGCTGATGATCGGCGGGGCGGGGCTGCTGCTGCGCAGCACCCGGGACCACGGCGAGGCGTCTGAGAGGCGCCGGCCGTAGGTCATCGTGTCGAGCGTACCCGCCGCCGGCGTCACCGCCGGCGCGGGGGCCGGGCTAGCGGTGGCCGGCCTTTTGGCGGCTGGCCACGGGGCGCTGCGAGGTCCAGCGCCAGGGGCGCTCCGGGCTGCGAGCCACCACCAGATCCAGGCTGCAGGCGCTGCCGTGGGCCGGCAGGGCCCAGCCGCTGATGGTCGCGTCGATGCAGGCCACGAGGCTGCCGTTGTCGCGGTCCCGCGACACCATGCCGTCGCCATCCAGCCGCGCCGCGTACAAGAACGGCTTGAGCAGGCGGGCCTCGCCCAGGCAGGCGTCCATCAGCTCGGGGAGCTGGGCGTCGATGGCGGCCCCCACGGCCTCGACGGGGCAGCTGTCGCCGCCCACGCGGGCGGTGGCGAACACGTCGCGGTCCTTGGCGAGCCGAACTCGAACTCCAGCGCCCAGCCCTCGGCGTCGCCGTCGGCGTTGACGTCCAGGTCGGCCTTGGCCTCCAGCGCCGTGAGGCCCTCGGGCACGGTCAGGCCGTCGATCTTCTCGAGCACCGGGCCCAGGCCCACGGTGTTCAGCGCGCGGCGCAGGGCGTCGGCCTTCACCACGAGCGAGAGCACCGAGCCCTCGGCGCGCACCCAGCCGCCCTTGACGGCCTCGAGGGTGACGGCGGCGTGGAACTGCACGGGGCTGAACAGCTTGACCGGCACGTGGTAGCAGCGCCGGGCCTCGCTGGGGTCGGGGCAGCGCACGGGCAGCGCCTGCACGCTGGCGCCACACACGCGCTGGCCCTTGGGGGCCGCGCCCGGGGCGCAGGCGTACTCGATGTGCACGGCGCGCACGCCGTCGGCGTAGGTGGGGCCCATGTGGAACCGCAGATCCTGCTGCTCCGCCCAGCGGGCCACCAGGGGCGCGGCGACGTCCGCGACGCCGTCGGGCCGCACCATGGCGAGCTGATCCAGGCGCAGATCCAGGGCGTCGTCGAGGGCCGACCAGGTCTCGGGCGCGCTCGCGCGCTGGTCGATGAACCCATGGCCCCATGACTTGAGGGCCGCGTCGGGCGTGAGCGCCCACATCCCGGCCAGGGCCAACGTGGGCACACCCAGCCCAACGGCCAACCATCGCTTCATCCGGCACCTCCCAGGGCAGTCATCGTCACGGGGCAGCGGTCACAGCGCGGGCGCGCGGCCGAGCGCAGCGCTTGATGCTACGCGCGGCGTGGCCCGCTGGTTTCACCATAGCAGGCAAGGGGGCGGCGCCGTCGAGGGGGTGCGCGCAGAAGGCCGGCAGCCCGCGCTCAGGCGCGCCCGAACCGGTAGCCCACCCCGCGCACCGTCTGAATCCGCCAGCCCGCCGCGGCGTGCCAGCCCAGCTTCTTCTTCAGCGTGTGCACGATGTTGTCGACGGTGCGGGGGTCGACCACCACCTCCACGCCCCACACGTGGTCGAGGATGGTGTCGCGGTCGAGCGCGCGGTCGGGGTGGTCCATCAGGTAGACCAGCAGGTCGAACTCGGTGCGGGTGAGGGTGATCTCGGCGCCGCCGTCATCGGCGATGCGGCGGGCGGCGCGGTCGACCTGCCACGGGCCGAGCCGGTCGGTGGGCCGGGCGGCGCCGGCCGCGCGGCGGAGCAGGGCGCTCACCCGGGCCAGCAGCTCGCGCAGGCGGTAGGGCTTGGCCAGGTAGTCGTCGGCGCCCACCTCGAAGCCCCGCACCAGGTCGTCCTCGAGGGTGCGGGCGGTGAGCATGAGCACCGCGGCGTCGCCGCCGCCGGCCCGGTAGTCGCGGCACAGGCTGTAGCCGTCGCCGTCGGGCAGCATGAGGTCGAGGATCAGCAGGTCGAAGGGGTCGGCCAGGGCGGCCCGCGCCTCGGCGGCGGTGCCCGCGACCGCGACCGCGTAGCCCTCGTCTTCGAGGTTGTCCTGCAGCACGAGCCGCAGGTTCTCGTCGTCTTCCACAACCAGAACGCGTGCCATGCGGGCAGGCTACCCCCGCACGGCCGCCGCCGGGAAGTGCAGGGCGACGGTGGTGCCCTCGGCGCTGGTCTGCGCCACCTCGATCCGCCCACCGTGCAGGGCCATCACCTGCTGGCACAGGGCCAGGCCCAGGCCGCTGCCGCGGGCGCTCGTGGGCTGGGCGGCCCGGTAGAAGGCGGTGAAGACGTGGGGCAGGGCCTCGGGGGCGATGCCGCGGCCGTTGTCGGTGAGCGACACGGTGACGCCGCTGCCCTGGCGCGCGACGGCCCACGCCAGCCGGATGGGGGTCCGGTCGCTGTAGTGGCAGGCGTTGCGGGCCAGGTTCAGGCACACCAGCTGGAGCAGGGTGGCGTCGGCGTCGAGGGTCACCGCCGGCCCGGTGACCGACCACTCGACGGGCCGCGGGGCGTGGCGGGTGACCTCGTCCTGGGCCCAGGCGAGCACCTCGGCCAGGGCGACCGGCTCGGGCTTGAGCACCCAGCGGCCGTGATCCAGCCGGTTGAAGCTCAGGATGTTCTCGACCAGGTGCCCCAGGCCGTCCACGTCGCGCACGATCCGCGTGGGGTAGTCGCGGGCCTTGGGCTCGCCCGCCAGGCGCCGCTCCAGGGTCTCGGCCATGGCGCGGATGCTCGCCAGCGGCGTGCGAAGCTCATGGCTCACGGTGCGGATGAAGCCGTCCTTCAGGTCCAGCAGCCGCTGCCGACGGCGGTGCGCGGTGAGGGCCAGGGCCAGCAGGGCCAGCACCAGCGCGGCGGTCACGGCCAGCAGCGCGATCTTCAGGCGGAAGGCCCGGTCGGCCGCCCGCTCGGCGGCGGTGGCGTCGGGTAGGCGCAGCCGGAAGGGTACCCGGCCCAGGGGCACCGGCCCTGGCGCCGGCTCAGCGGCGTCGAGGTCCACGCCCTCGCGGGGCCCCAGCAGGCCGCCGGCCCGCATCCGCTCGGTCAGCCCGTCGGCCCAGCCGGCCCGATCCACCGCCACGCCCCGCACGGCGTCCGGCCCATCGCGATCCACGACCCAGCGGCCCCCAACGGATGATGGGCCGTCGATGGGCCCCAGCGGCGTGACGGGCGGGGCGGGCGCCTCGGCAGCGCGGGCCTCGAAGTCGTCCACCTCGACGCCGGCGGCCACCGACAGGGCAGACACCGCGTCGCTGAGGCCTGCGAAGTCGGCCTGCGTGAAGCGGTCGCGGCGCCGCAGCAGGTCGCGCTGCACGCCGCGCAGGCGGTCGCCCTGGCCGTCGTCCAGGCCGTCCCGCAGCACCCCGCGCAGGGTGGCCCGATCCGGCCGGCCCTGGGCGGTGAAGGCCTGCAGGAGCGCGATGAAGGCGGGCAGGTCGTGATCCGCGGGCACCACGAAGCGCAGCCGGTGGGTGAGCAGGGCGCGGAAGGTGCGCGCCTGGGCCTCGGCGTCCCCGGCGGCGAGGGCGGTGAAGAAGGCCGCGCGCAGGGCCAGGCGCTGGCCCCAGACCGGGTCGTCGGTGGCGAGCTCCGGGCCGTCGGGCCGCAACAGCTTGAGGCGATCGAGCGCGGGCGTGCCGTCGCCCGGCCGGTGCTGCCAGCGGCGCGGCAGGCGCTGCTCGCCCCCCACCACGAGCAGCAGGTCCTCGGCGGGCAGCAGGGGGTCGCCCTCGGCGGCCTGGGTGGCGGGGCCGGCCGCGCGCCAGGCGGCCTCGAGCTCGCGGGCCAGCGCCTGCCGCACGAACTGCGTCAGGGTCACCCGCCGGCTGTGCTGGGCGGCGAAGGCCCCCGCGCGCTCCGCGGCGAAGATGGTGCCGAGCCACACCAGGCCAGCGAGCAGCGCGAGGGCGCTGAGGCCGGCGGCGGCGGCCCGGCCCCGCGTCACTGCACCACCGGCACGTGGTCGAAGCCCATGCTCGCCACGGGCAGCTCGCCCTCGAAGCGGTCGGGGCGGCGGTCCAGCCGCAGGGCGCGGTCGATGAGCCCCCGCAGCTCGATGACGTCGGGCTTGTCGCGCCAGGCGGCGGGCAGGCCGTCGAGCTGCACCAGCAGGTCTTCGTAGCTCAGTGTGCGGGCCCAGTAGGCGGCGCGCAGCTTCTCGGCGAAGCCTGCGGCCACCAGGGCCAGCGTGCCGCCGGGCGTCGCCTGGGCGCGGTCGCTGCGCACCAGGGCGCCGGTGAGCGGCACCGCCAGCCGCTTGGACGGGCCGCCGTCGGGCGCCTTGTAGCGGACGCGAAGCTCGGCGAAGGCCCCGGTGGGCACGCCGTCGGCG
>JAUHVS010000342.1 GCA_030424955.1 bacterium
GTCCTGGGCCCCCGCGCTGCAGTTTCTGGAGCAGTTTGGGATGCTGATCCTGCTCGTGGTGATCTTCAAGGGCGGGGTCATCTTCGAGCCGGTCGTGCAGGCCACCCTGCAGCTCATGCAGTGGACGGTCCAGGTGTTCCACGGGTGAGCGGCGACGGCCCCGAGGGGCGGCCGGCGGACGGCGCGGTGGTGGCGCCCGACGGCGCGCGGCAGGCGGCCTCGGCCCCGGGGCCCGTGCTCGAGGCGCCGGACGCACAGCCATACGCGGTGCACCTGCCGACCTTCGACGGCCCGCTCGACCTGCTCCTGCACCTCATCCGCAAGGAAGCCCTCGACATCTTCGACATCCCCATCGCGCGGCTGACCGCGGCCTATCTGGCCCACCTCGACCAGCTCAGGGCCCTGCAGATGGAGCCCGCCAGCGACTTCCTGGTGATGGCTGCCACGCTCCTGCAGATCAAGAGCCGGTCCCTGCTGCCCCGGGTCCCAGGGCTGGACGACCTGACGGAGGGAGTGGAGGATCCGCGCGAGGCGCTGGTACGTCAGCTGCTGGACTACGAGCGGTTCCGTGAGGTCGCGCAGGCCCTCGACGCCCACGCGCGCCTGGGCCGCGACTGCTTCGTGCGCCCCGACGCGCTCGATCGGCCGGCCATCGAGAGCGACGATCCCCTCGCGAACCACGACGTCTACCGCCTGGCCGAGGCCTTCCGGCGGCTGGCGGCGCGGACGCACTTCCAGGCCCCGCACGACATCTACGTCGAGCGGGTGTCCATCGGGGAGCGCATCGCGCAGATCGCAGACCAGCTGGCCGTTCACCGCCGGCTGAGCTTCGACGCGCTGTGCGCCGAGGCGCGGCACCGCGAAGAGATCGTCACGACCTTCCTGGCGCTGCTCGAGATGTCCCGCCTGAAGCTGATCCACACCCGGCAGGCCGAGCGGCTCGACACGCTGTGGATCGAGGCCCGGGTTGGGGCCATCGACACCCTTGGCGAGCGCGCGGCGGGGATGCTGGACGCGTGAGCGTCCGTGGCGCCTCAGCCCTCTGACGCCGGCTCATCGTCAGGCGGCAGCGCAGGCTCTCGGTCGGGGGCCTCGGTCGCCTCGCCCTCGAACGGCAGGCCAGGGGCGCCCGGGCCGCGTCCTCCGGTCCGGCTGCCCTCAGTCCCGGTGCGCAGGCTGGCCTCTTCGGCCCGCAACACCTCGAGGTCCCGCAGCGTCGGCAGATCCTTCAGACCCGACAGCGAGAAGGTCTCGAGGAAGGTCGGGGTGGTGCCGTACAGGAGCGGTCGCCCGGGCTCGTCCTTGCGCCCGATGATGCGCACCAGGGCGCGATCGAGCAGGCTGCGCACCACCCCCCCGCAGTCGACCCCCCGCACGGCCTCGATCTCGGCCCGCGTGCAGGGCTGCCGGTAGGCGACCACCGACAGGGTCTCCAGCGCCGCCTTGCTGAGCCGCAGGACCCGCTCTGGCCACAGTCGGCGTATCAGCAGCCCCATGTCGGGGGCGGTGCGCATGCGCCACCCGCGCGCGCCCTGCACCAGCTCAAGCCCCACACGGGCCAGGGCCTCGCCGTGCGCGAGCTCTGTGAGCGCGGCGTCGACGGCGGCCTCGGTGTGGGCGCCCGACCACTCCTCCTCGTCATGGGCGCTGGCCAGCAGCGCGGCGAGATCCGCGGTCGACAGTGGGGCGTCCGCTGCAAAGAGCAGGGCGGCGAGGGCGCGGCTGAGCGACGGTGTGCTCATCGGGGCGGGGATCCTTGTGGCCTCCACCTGGGCCAGCGGTCAGCGCCCAGGATCGGCGTCGATGTGGCGGATCAGCCGATCACGCAGCGCCGCTGCGGCCTGCGGATCGGCGTCCAGCAGGTTGACCTTCTCGGCCGGATCCTTGGCCAGGTCAAAGGCCTCCCAGACGTTGGTGGTGACGTTGCGCACCACCTTCTGATCGCCGGCCACCGCGCCCATCACCTGCACCTCGTAGTGCGGGTAGGGCAGCTGCTCCAGGAACAGCGTGCGGGTCGCGTCCCAGGTGCCGATCTCCGTCAGGAGCGGGATCAGGCTCTGCCCTTGTGCCTTCGCGGGCCGGATGCCGACGGCCTGGGCGAGGGTGGGGAACACGTCGATGAGGGCGGCCGTCTGGGCCACGCGCTTCGGCGTCGCGCCCGGCAGCCGGACGATGAGCGGCACCCGGAGCTCCTCGTCGTAGACCGTGCGCCCGTGGAAATGGAACCCGTGCTCCTTGAAGGCCTCGCCGTGGTCGCTCGTGAGGACCACCACGGTGTTCTCCGCGAGGCCGGGGGCGTCGAGGGCCTTGAAAACGGGCGCCAGGTGATGATCGACGAAGGCGATCTCGCTGTCGTACTTATCGAGCAGCGACTTGCCGAACACCTTCACGCTCTTGTGGTTCATGTAGCGGCTGTGGGGTTCGAAGTAGTGCGCGAACAGCACGAAGGGCTGCTTCGCCTGACCCAGGGCCTCCAGCCGCTGGACGACCCGGGGCGTGATGTCGGGCGCCGCGGACTGGGTGTTGCTGTCCTTGATGGACAGGAAGCCGGCGTTGTCCCAGCTGTCGACCCCATCCTTGATGTGCTCGGCGCGCTCGAAATACCAGTGCGCGCTGACGGCCTCGGTGGTCCAGCCGGCGGCCTTGAAGGTCTCGAACAGGGTCTCGTTGGCCTCGGGCACGAGGCCACCGAAGCGGGCGAAGCGCTTGATCCACGTCATCCGCGAGGGGTAGCGGCCCGTGAGCAGGCTGGGCACAGACCGGGGCGTGTTCGGCGCCTGCGCGTACACCCGGTCGAAGACCACCCCGCCCTTCGCCCAGGCGTCGATGTTGGGGCTGACGGGCCGCTCATAGCCATACACCCCGAGGTGATCGGGGCGCAGGGTGTCGATGAGCAGGACCACGACGTTGTAGCGCTGAGGCGTGTAGCGCGGCTCGTCGGGGGCCGGGGGCGGCGGCTCGGGCGCCGGCGGCGGCTCGACCTCGATGGGCGCGTCGCCGCCCTGGCAGTTCTCGTCGATGCCGTTGCCGGGGATCTCGCGGGCCTGGGGGTTCACGGCGGGATCGCTGTCGTCGCAGTCCCCGCCGCCGAAGGCGCTGGCGTACCCATCCCCATCGCGATCGGCCAGCGTGCGCAGGGCGCCCAAGGTCATGCGGGCCAGGTGACCCTTCAGGGGGATCCGGGTCGTGGCCAGGGGGGTCGACTCGAAGGCCCACGCGCTCCAGGCGCCCCACCCGACCAGCGCCACCAGCAGGGCAGCGCCGATCGCGCCAAAGCGCAGGGGCGTCGCGCCACCGCGGAGCACTAGCAAGGCCACTGCCATCACAGCGCCGGCGCCCAGCAGCGCGACCCACTCCAGACGGTACGCCCCCAGGTCCAGCCGCGTGACCTGCCAGCCGATGAGCGCGAGCCCGAGGGCGACCACCAGCAGCGGCAGCGCAGGCGTCGGCAGTGGACCGAGGCGACCGCTGGGCAGCGCCCGATCGAGGACGCGGGCGACCCAGACGCGCACGGGCAAGGCGAGCAGGGCCCCGAAGGCCACCGCCGTCACGGACGCGAGGGCGACGAAGGCGAGCGCGAGGGTGGGGCGGTTGAACCCGTGGGCCAGCCGCCCTGCGACCCCAGAGACGGCGGCCACGCTCAGCAGGCCGGCGCCCCCGGCGATCAGCCACGCCGTGCCGCGGTTGAGCACGGGGCCCTCGGTCTGGGCGGGCAACAGGAAGCGGGCGAAGAGCGCCCGAGGCGCCAAGATCCGCGCGAAGGCCGGGGCTACGATGGCCAGGGCCAGCCCAACGCCCAGCCCGACGAGCACGTCGAAGCCGATGACGATGGCGCGGGCCGCGGCAGCGCCCGCGCCCGACAGCCCGGCGCCAAGCCAGATGACCTCGATTACGCCGACCAAAGCGAAGGCGGCGGCGCCTGCCAGCAGGCTCCCAAAAGCTGTCGGTGTCGGGTGTTTCACGCCCGGCGTGCTACCCGGTCACCTGGCGGTTGTCAACGGCCTGGCTTGACCTCCGGCCCCCGCCGACTACCCTGTCGCGGATGCCGCGTCCCCTCGCCCTTGTGTGGCTGCTGTGCTGCTGGGCCCTCGCCTGCAGCGACCCACCACCGCCCCCCGCCGAGCCCGCTGTCGCCGATGGTGGCCGAGAGGCGCCTCCGGTCCTCGTGCCAGTCGTGCCGCGAGTCTACCTTGACCTCGTCCGTCAGTCCGAGCGCGCGCACGTCGAGCGCCGGGGTCCGCACTACGCGCCCGGGCTGCCGGGGTGGACCCGGGTCTCTCAGCTGGCGGATCGCGGCCCGTGGGCGGAGCCCAAGACGATGGACGGTCGCCCCAGCGCCTGGCTCGACTCCATCGGGGCCACGATCCACTTCCCAGTCGGTGACGACGGCGCCAGCCTGCGCCACCTCGACCTGTGGCTGAAGCCCATCGCGCGCGGTCAGCGGGTCAGCATCTTCCTCGACGAGACGCTCCTGCGGACCATGCCCCTGAAGTCCGGGATGGAGCGCTACCGGCTCCCGCTGCCGGCGGAGGGGCTGTCCCCCGGCGAGCACAGCCTGCGCTTCTGGTTCCGCTTCACCCGCTGGCGGGGCAAGCGCCGCACGCCGGCGGCCTTTGGCGGCGTCCGCTTCCTCCCCGACGCGCCGGATCCGCCCTGGCCTGAAGCCTGGACGGGCGCCTTCACAGGGAGCAGCACCCAGGGGCCCGCGCTCTTCGCGGCGCCGCCGCTGGCGTGGGCCTACCACCTGCTACCGCCCGCGGGGGCTCGGCTCTTCGCAAAGGCGGCCGTGTCGGAGGGCCCGCCCGTCGACTTTGTGGTGCGCATCGAGGAAGACGGTCAGCCGGCGGCTGAGCTGCGCCGGGTGACCGTGCAGGGCGGCAGCCACGTCGACCTGGACATCTCCCTGGAGGCCTACGCGGAGCGCCCGGTTCGCCTGTCGCTTCGGACCGAAGGCGAGGGCCCAGGGCCGATCACCCGGGCGGCCTGGGTCGAGCCGCAGCTGCTCCGCCCGGCCCTGCCGCGCAGCGAGATCCCGCCGGTCAAGAACGTGGTGCTGTGGGTCGTCGATGGGCTGCGGTCCGACCGCGTCGGCCTGGGGCGCGGGGGGGTCCACGCCGCGACCCCCAACATCGACCTCCTGGCGCGTGAGGGGGCGGCCGCGACGGGAGTCTGGACCGGGGGCGCGACCTCAAGCGAGGGCCACCGCCGCCTGCTGGCGCCGAACCCGAACGCCAAGAGCTTGCCCCAGCTCATGGCGGCGGCCGAGCGCCGGACAGGCCTGCTGACGGCCTCGTCCGCTGTCGAACAAACGCTGGCCGACCAGTTCAGCACCCGGCTCGATCTGCGCAGGGCAGGGGAGCCGGCGGAGTCGTCGGTCATCTTGCGTGAGCTCGCGGCGTGGCTCGATGCCCGGGGCAAGGCGCCCTTCTTCCTGTACGTCGTCACCGATGACCCAAAGCGCCTCGAAGACCGAGGGGACGGCGGCTATGTCGCGGCCTATCGGCGCAGCCGTCACCCAAAGGCCCTCAGCGCAGACGGGCTCAGCGACGAGGACGAGGCCCTCATCAAGTACGACGCGGGCGTCAGCGTGGCGGACTACTGGGTGGGGCAGCTGGTGGCCCTCCTCGAGGTCCAGGGGCTGCGGGACGACACCCTCGTCATCGTCACCGGCTCCGTGGGCCACGCGGCGGCTGGGGAGTCAGCCGACGGGTTTGGCCTTGAACCAGGGGTCCTGCAGGTGCCCACCGTCATCTGGCATCCGCGGCTGCGCACCAAGGGCCGCCGCCGAGCGCTCACCACAGGCGGCGACCTGGCGGACGTGTCGGCCACCGTCCTGGCCTTGATTGGCGCTGAGGCGCCGCCCGACTGGCCGGGCATGGAGATGGCGACCGCGCTCTTCAACGAGCTCGCGCTGCCGCCCCACCCGAGCCACGCGCGGGTGGGCAACCAGGTGGCCGCGCGCTTTGGCGACTGGCTGCTCCGCGGGCCGGGCAGCCGCGACCTGAGGCTGTGGAACCTCAAGGACGATCCGGCCGCGAAGGTTGAGCTCTCGGGGGAGCGCTCCATCGCGCTGAGAACATTGCGCGACAGCATGCAGGACCACCCTTGACATCTCCGAGGCGCCAACATAGGTTGCCCCGGTTTTTCCGTACCTCCCGTTCGGGGGCGTCGGACTTGAATCAAGACAAACAGGAGGTACGGTTTCATGGCCGTGTCCATCCGGCTGCAGCGCTTCGGCGCGAAGAAGCGGCCCTACTACCGGATCGTGGCTGCTGACTCGCGCAACAAGCGTGACGGGCGTTTCCTTGAGCAGGTCGGGACCTACAACCCGATGCTGCAGCCCGCGGCCTTGAAGTTCGACAGCGAGCGCCTTGAGCACTGGCTGGCTGTGGGGGCTCAGCCCTCCGACACCGTGGCGAGCCTCATCCGCCGGTACCGTCGCGAGGCGCCTGCCGAGACCGCGGCCGTCGAGGCCTGAGGCAGCGCATGGCGTTCGAAGAGCTGCTGCTCCACCTTGTCGAAGGGATCGTGAACGAGCCCGACGACGTCAGCGTGACCCCGAGCGAGCGCCGCGGC
>JAUHVS010000343.1 GCA_030424955.1 bacterium
CAGGGGGGCGATGCGGCGGGCAAGGGCGGGGGCCAGCGGCTTGGGCAGGTGGGCGTCGCTCATGGCGGCGGGAGCTCGTAGCCGAGGTCGGCGATCAGGCTGCGGCCTACGGGGCCGGTCAGGAAGCCGACGAAGGCCTGCAGGCGCGGTGAGGGGTTGGGGCCGAGCTCGATGCGGATGTCGAGGGGCGGCATCTGGCCGATGCGGATCACCCACAGCGGCAGCGCGGTGAGGGCAAGGCCACCCGCGTCCGCCACCGCGATGCCCCCGGGGGTCTGCCGCAGGGCGCTGAGCAGCTCTGCCTCGTCTGGCATGACCCGCCAGCGCCCGCTCGCGTGCGCCTCTTGCAGGGCCTGGCCGAGCAGGGGGTGGGCGCGGCCGATGGCCTGCTGCAGGGGATCATCGGGCGGCCGCAGGATCACCCGCCGGGGCAGGCCGTCCACCCACGTGGGGCGGCGGCCTTGGAGCGTCTCGGCGAGCTGCGCCGGGCTGAGGGCCCGGGCCCGGACGCCGGGGCCGGTGACCAGCACTGGCTGGGTGCGCGCGATGGGCACGCCAGCGGAGCGATCGACGGGGCCCAAGGTGATCGCCGCAGCGAGCACGCCGTCCGCCACGGCACGCCGGGCGCCGAGGCCACCGAGGGGGGCCTCCACCACCAGGGCGGGGCCGGGCACCCGGTCGGAGAAGGTGCGGGCGAGGTGGCGCAGGAGCGGCGTGGCGGCGCCGTCGCCGGCGAGGCGCGCGGTCCCGCTGCGCGGGGCCGGCGCGTCGTCCAGGGCGGGCGGCGTGGGCGCGGGGGTACACGCAGCCAAGGCAACGAGCAGCGGGAGGCAGGCCGTGACGCGGCGGGCGGGGTTGGGGTCGGGCATCGGCTCAGGATGACATGGCGGCGGGCGTGATCAAGGCTGTCCGGACCGACCTGATCCGGAGGCACACCATGGTGGACCCCAAGGCGCCGATGCGGCCGCTGGCGTTTGAGCGCCTGCCCGAGGCCGAGATGCGGGCCCGCGCCGACGCCCTGCTGGCCCAGCAGCGGCGGCGGCGGAGCGTGCGGCACTTCAGCGACGCGCCGATCCCGCTCGACGTGGTGCGGCGGTGCATCGAGGCCGCGGCACAGGCGCCGTCCGGCGCGAACAAGCAGCCCTGGACCTTCTGTCTGGTCACCGATCCGGTCCTCAAGGCCGAGATCCGGACCGCGGCGGAGGCGGAGGAGGCGGCGTTCTACGGCGGGCGGGCCTCGGCGACCTGGCTGGCGGATCTGACGCCCTTTGGGACGACGGCGAGCAAGCCGTTCTTGACGGTCGCGCCCGCGCTGATCGTGGTGTTCGCCCAATCCAAGGGGCCAGACGACGCGCAGCACTACTACGTGCGCGAGTCGGTGGGGCTGGCGACGGGGGCGCTGCTGGCGGGCCTGCACGGGTGTGGCCTGGCGACCTTGACGCACACGCCCTCGCCCATGGGGTTCCTGGCGTCGGCGCTGGGTCGGCCCGACACCGAGCGGGCGTTCCTGCTCATCCCGGTGGGCTACCCCGCGGCCGACTGCGTGGTGCCCGACATCACCCGCAAGCCGCTGTCGGGGGTGCTCGTGGAGTACCCGCCAGGGTAGAAGCCCGGGTTGGGTGCGCGCCGCGGACGCGGTACGCTCGGGTCGCTGTCGCGCAGGCCGCCGTGCGCACGCACGCCACCTCCGACGGTGCAGCCGAGAAAGGGAGCCAGATGACCACGCGCATTCGGGTGCTGATCGCCGAGGATCACACCATCGTCCGTCAGGGGCTGGTGGCCCTGCTGAACACCGCCGACGACATCGAGGTGGTGGGGGAGGCGGGGGATGGCCGGGCGGCCCTCGAGCAGGTCGAGGCCTTCTCGCCTGACGTGCTGCTGTGCGATCTGGCCATGCCCGGGCTGAGCGGGCTGGAGGTCATCAAGCGCCTGCAGAGCCTGGAGGTCGCGCCGCGGGTGGTGGTGCTGTCGATGTACCACGACGCCGAGTGGGTCAAGCGGGCCCTCGACGCCGGGGCGCACGGGTACCTGCTGAAGGGCTCAGGCGTGCAGGACGTGGTGCGGGCGGTGCGCGAGGTGGCGGGCGGGGCCTCGTTCCTCTCGCCGGGGGCGAGCCGGGCCGCGCAGACGGAGCAGCTCACCGATCGCGAGCGCGAGGTGCTGACGTTGCTGGCCGAGGGGCACACGAGCAAGGAGATCGGATCGGTGCTGGGCATCAGCCACCGCACCGCCGAGCACCACCGCGCTCGGGTGATGCAGAAGCTGGGGATCAACGACGTGGCGGGCTTGACGCGCTACGCGATCCGCACCGGGCTGGTGGATCAGAACCTCAAGTAGCCAGCGCTCAGGCGTCGGGCCGCGCCCGCCGCATGATGGGGCCGGCGGCCTTCACGTCTTGCGACATCCACTGCGCCAACAGGAAGTCGCGCCGGTTCTGCGGCAGATCGCTCGTGCGCCCCTCGGTGGCCAGCCGGTCGCGGTAGCGTTGGCCCAGCCGCGACAGGACCATGCCCACGCTGACCGACACGTTGAAGCTCTCGGTGAAGCCGTGCATGGGGATGCGGAAGGTGTCCGTGCAGGCGTCCAGCGTCTCGGGCTGCAGCCCATCGGCTTCGTTCCCGAACAGCACCAGCAGCGGCTGATCCACGGGCAGCGACTCCAGGGTGAGGCCGCCGCGGGGGCCGGCGCCAAAGACCCGCATCTGGCGGGCCTTCGCCCAGGCCAGCGCGGCCTTGGTGCTGGGCAGGCGGTGCAGATCGACCCACCGGTGGGCCCAGCGGGAGATGCGCTCGACGGCGCGCTCGTTCGGCTCCCGGCCCTCGTCCTCGCCCGGGCCGTCCCCCTCGGGGAGCTCGAGGGGGTAGGTGTTGCGCACCTCGATGGCCGCGATGTCCTGGACGCCAAGGCCCTCTGCGGTGCGGATGCACGCCGCCCCGTTGTGGCTCTTGTGCAGGTCCTCGACCCCCATGGCGAGCCCGCCCAGGCGGTAGTCCAGGACCCCCGTCATACGGTCTACGCGACCGGGGTAAAGGTATGGCGTCAAGGCGTCGATTACATCGGCGGCCGCGTAAGGGCGGCCGTCGATCACGACGGGCCGAGGTTGGGTCCACATGGGTTGACGGGCTCCCTGGGGCGGTGCTGAGACGGCGACGGTTCTACGGAAACGTTGGCGTGTCGTAAAGCCGGACCGGTGGAATGGGCGCCTCGCGCCGTGGTAGGAAAAGCCGCTTCGTATGACCGACGGGCAACGGCCCGAGGAGACAGGACTCATGGCCATCCAGAACGCCAGCGTGTTTACCGACGGCCGCTCGCTCGTCGGCGAGTGGGACATCCGCCCGAGCGGGGTCGTGTATCGCAACGCCGGGGTGGACACGCTCTACCAGGCAGCGGTGCAGCGCGGGCAGGCCACGGTGTTGAACAACGGCGCCCTCCTTCAGGGGACGGGGCCGTTCTTCGGCCGCGCCGCGAAGTCGTCCTTCTACGTCGACGATCCCGACGTGCGCTTCAACGGCAAGCCCCTGTCGGAGCTCATCGCCTGGGGGAACCCGGCCGAGGGCCAGTGGGACAACCTGCCGATGACGCCCGCCACCTATCACCGCCTGCGGGCGCGGGTGGTGGAGCGGCTGTCGAGCTGCGGTGACCTGTACGTGAACGACGGCTGGAGCGGTCGCACGGCGCGCTCGCGCATGGGCGTGCGGCTCATCAGCGAGAACGCGATGGGCGCGCTGTTCGCGCACAACATCTTCCTGCGCCTGCAGCACGAAGAGCTCGCCGACTTCAGCCCGGAGTGGACGATCCTTCAGGCGCCGTCGGTGAAGGCCGAGGCGGCCGACCAGACCAACAGCGACGCCTTCATCATCGTCGACCTCGGCGGGCGCGTGGTGGTGATCGGCGGCACGGCCTACAACGGGCAGATCAAGAAGTCGATGTTCTGCGTGCAGAACTTCCGGCTGCCGCTCAAGGGCATCTTGACGATGCACGCGGGCGCCAGCGAGGGGGAGGGCGGCCTGTCCGCCGTGCACGCCGGCCTGTCGGGCACGGGCAAGACGACCCTGTCGAACACGGGCTTCCCCGTGGCCGATGATCAGATCGTCGTCGACATCCATGGCGACGATCCCGAGGCGGTGATCTCGAACATGGAGGGCGGCCAGTACGCCAAGACCGAGAACCTGCGGCAGGACAAGGAGCCCGAGACCTACAACGCCATCGGCTACGGCACCACGGCCGAGAACCTGTGGCACGACGCCGCCGGCGACGTGGACTACAACAACGGCTCCATCACGGCGAACGGCCGGGTGGGCTACCCCCTGGAGTTCGTGCCCACGGCGAAGGCCTCGGGCTGCGCCCGGGCGCCGTCGAACATCACGTTCCTGACCGCCGACGGCTTCGGCGTGCTGCCGCCTGTGGCGCGGCTGTCCATCGAGGGCGGCAAGTTCCACTTCGCGGCGGGCTTCACCAGCAAGATGCCGGGCACCGAGAAGGGCATCACCGAGCCCGTGCCCACCTTCTCGGCGTTCTTCGGCAAGCCCTTCATGCCCCTCAAGCCGATCTACTACATGGATCTGCTGGCGGAGCTGATCCAGACCCACGGCACCCACGTGTGGCTGGTGAACACCGGCTGGCTCGGGCCCAACACGCCGGATCGCGGGCGGGTCGACATCTTGGCCAGCAAGGCGATCATCAACGCCGTGCGCGACAACAAGATCGACCTGAGCGACGACAACTTCTGGTTCGATCCGGTCTTCAAGATGCACGTGCCCAAGGTGGTGCCGGGGGTGGATCCGGCGCTGCTCGACCCGCGCAACGTGTGGACGGACAAGGCGGCCTACCGCAGCGCGGCCAACAAGCTGGCTGCCATCTTCCAGAAGGCCGCTGCGAAGCTGCCGGACATGCCGGCCGACGTGCTCAAGGCCGGCCCCGCGCCCATCGAGGGCTGAGGCCCCCACGCCCGGTGGCCCCTGACCTGGGGGCCGCCGAGCGGCGACTGCGGGCGCTCAGGCCGCGCAGCGCCCCGGCCGACCCGCGGGATCAGCGGCGCTCGCGCCGCCGCCGCCACCCCAACAGCAGCATCAGCAGCAGCCCCACCGGGGCCGGGGCGCCCCGCGTCGCGTCGCAGGCGCAGCCGTCGTCGGGGCGCGGCCGGGCGTGCACCTCGAAGGCGTCGCCACACTGGCCCGCGCCGCAGCCGGCGTCGTCGAAGCGGCCGGTAGGGATCTCGCCGTCGGTCCAGGCGTCGACGGGCATCGACAGGTCGTCGGCGGGGCCGGCGTCCTCCGGCTGCATGTCGGGGGTGGGGGGCTCGATCATCCCGTCGCTCAGGCCGCGATCGGGGCTCGCGTCCGGCAGACCCCCGTCGGGCAGGTCGGCGTCCGGCAGGCCCCCGTCGGGCAGGGCGGCGTCGGGCGCGGGCGCGCAGGCCTCGTCTACCACGCCGTCACAGTCGTCATCGACGCCGTCGCAGGTGTCGTCTGGCCCGATGGGGGCGCTGGGCGCGCAGTCGTCCAGCTCGCGGCCCGCCACGCAGCGGCGCACGCCCTCGACCAGGCAGGCCCCGCGCCCACAGGTGATGGGGCGCTGTGGCGTGTCCTCGTCGGCGCGCCCGTCGCAGTCGTCGTCGCGGGTGTCGCAGGTGGCGTCCTGGGCCGCGCCCGGGCCAGGGGTGCAGGTGTTGACGAGCTGGCCCGCCTCGCAGCGTCGGACACCCACCGCCCGGCAGGCGCCGGTGCCGCAGCGGGTGGCCTGCTCGGGGACGCTCTCGTCGGTGCGGCCATCGCAGTCGTCGTCCCGGCCGTCGCAGGTGAGGTCGTCCCCCTGGGGCGGCCCAGGCTGGCAGCTGTCGATCTGCGCGCCGGCCACACACCGCCGCGCGCCGGCGGCGCGGCACACGCCCACGCCGCACTGGGAGGGGAGCTCGGCGCTGTCTTCGTCGGCGCGCCCGTCGCAGTCGTCGTCGCGGCCATCGCAGGTGGCGTCGGCGGGCGCGGGCTGTCCCGGGCGGCACTCGGCGACGTAGCGGGCCTGGACGCACCGCTCGACGCCCGCGCGGCGGCAGGCGCCGGTCCCACACTGCACGTCCCGGGGGGCGGCGTCCTCGTCGGTGCGGCCGTCGCAGTCGTCGTCCTGGCCGTTGCAGGTGCGGTCGTCGGCGGCGCCGGGGGCCGGCGCGCAGCTGTCGACCAGGGCCCCGTTGGTGCAGCGCCGCTGGCCCACGCGCTGGCAGGCGCCCGCCCCGCAGACGGTGGCCACGGGCCGCACGTCCTCGTCGGTGCGGCCGTCGCAGTCGTCGTCCACGCCGTCGCAGGTCAGATCGGCCGCCGCGGGCAGCCCGGGCTGGCAGGTGTCGCTCAGGACCCCCGCGCGGCACAGGGTGAGGCCTGCCGCGGCGCACGCGCCCACGCCGCAGGCGGTGGCGGCGGGGCATCATCCGGCGCTCGGGACCTACGTGCGCCCGAGCGTCGACCTCGCCGGTGAGCGCGCGCACCGCGACGGGTGGCGCGCGGCGCTGACGGCCGAGGTGAGTCAGATGGTGTTCGTGTGTGATCCCA
>JAUHVS010000344.1 GCA_030424955.1 bacterium
CTCGAAGGTCGGGATGACGAACTTGAGCAGGGCGAAGACCACGCCGCCGGCCACCACCAGGATGCCGATGGGGTAGGTCATCGCCCCCTTCACCTGGCGCACGAGCTTGACGTTCTTCTCGATGTACGCCGCGAGCCGGTTGAGGATCGTGTCGAGGATACCGCCGATCTCGCCGGCGGCGACCAGGTTGACGAACAGATCGTCGAAGACCCGCGGGTGGTTCTTGAGCGAGTCCGCGAAGGTCGAGCCGCTCTCGACGTTGGACTTCACGTCCATCAGCACGGCCTTGAACGTGCGGTTGGGCTGCTGGGCCGACAGGATCTCCAGGCACTGCACCAGGGGCAGGCCGGCGTCGATCATGGTCGAGAACTGCCGCACGAACACCACCAGCTCGGTGGCCTGCACTTTGCCGCCAGCGCCGATCTTGGGGAGCTTGATCGCGGCGCGCTTGCGCTTGACCCGATCGGGCTGGATGTTCTGCTGACGCAGCTTGAGGTGGACGTCGCGCTCAGTGTCGGCGCTGATGGTGCCCTTGCGCACCTCGCCGCCGCGCGTCTTGCCCTCCCATACCCACTCAGCCATGTGCACCCTCCCCGCATCGCGGGCTTGATGGTAGCGCGATTTCTTCGGGCGCGCATCCGGCGGATGTGCCCCTGGCCCCGTGGGCCCATGAATTCCGGTCGACCGGCGCGCGCCGCAGGCTCAGCCGTCAGATCCCAGGGCCGCAGGCCCCCCGGCGGGCGCGGTCAGCGCTTCTTGCCGGGCGCCGACGGGCCCGAGATCATCTGCCGCAGCTCTTCCATGTCGTTTGAGCGAGACAGCGCGTCGTCGAGGCTGATGACCTCGGTGCGCAGCATCTCGTAGAGCGACTGGTTCATGGTCTGCATGCCGTACTTGGTCTGCCCAACCTGCATCTGGCTGTAGACCTGATGCAGCTTGTCCTCGCGGATGAGGTTTCGGATGGCCGGCGTGGGGATCATGATCTCGGCGGCCATGACCCGGCCCACGCCCGAGGCCTTGGGCACCAGCTGCTGGCTGATGACCCCCTCCAGCACGAAGCTCAGCTGAGCGCGCACCTGCCCGTGCTGGTGGGGCGGGAACATGTCGATGATGCGGTGGATCGACTGCACACACGAGTTGGTGTGCAGCGTGCCCATGCACAGGTGGCCCGTCTCGCTGATGGTCAGCGCGGCCTCGATGGTCTCGAGGTCGCGCATCTCGCCAATGAGCACCACGTCGGGGTCTTGGCGCAGGACCGAGCGCAGGGCGGTCTTGAAGTTGACCGAGTCCGCCCCGATCTCGCGCTGGTTCACGATCGACTTGCGGTGGGGGTGGATGTACTCGATGGGATCTTCGAGGGTCAGGATGTGGTGGTGCTTGGTGCGGTTGATGCGGTCAACCATCGCCGCCAGCGTCGTGGACTTGCCCGAGCCGGTGGCACCGGTGACCAGCACCAGGCCGCTCGCCCGCTCGGTGAGCGAGCCGACCACCGTGGGCAGGCCGAGCTCGTCGAAGGTGTGGATCTTCGACGGGATCATGCGGAAGACGCCCGACACCGCGCCGCGCTGCACGAACACGTTCGCCCGGAACCGGCACAGCCCCTTCACGCCGAAGCTGAGATCCAGCTCCTTGCTCTGCTCGAACTTGTGCTTCTGGGACTCGGTCAAGAACGAGTAGCAGAGGGCCTGCGTCTCTTCCTTGGTGAGCGGCGCTGACTTGATGGGCACCAGCGAGCCGTCGATGCGGATCTGCGGCGGCGAGCCCACGGTCAGGTGAAGATCGCTGGCGCCCTTCTCGGCCATCAGCGTCAGGAGCTGGTGCAGGCTGGCCAAGGCAGGCCTCCTAGTCGGCGGCGGACGTGCGGATGACCTCGCTGATCGTGGTCACCCCCTCGGCCAGCTTGTTGAGTGCGGACATGCGCAGGGTCTGCATGCCGCCCTGGATGGCTGCCCGCTTGAGCTCCACCGACGACACCCCTTGCAGGATGAGGTCCTTGATGTGGTCGCTCATCGGCATGATCTCATAGAGCGCGACGCGGCCCTTGAACCCGGTGTCGTTGCAGGTCCGGCAGCCCGCGCCCTTCATGAGGGTGGCCGACGCCACGGCCTCAGGCTTCATGCCCAGGTCGATGAGCTGCTCGGGGGTCGCCTGGATGGGCTCCTTGCAGTCGCCGCAGACGCGGCGCGCGAGGCGCTGGGCCAGGATGGCGTTGACCGACGCGGTGACCAGGAAGGGCTCGACGCCCATGTTGAGCATCCGGTGCACGGTCGACGGCGCGTCGTTGGTGTGCAGGGTCGACAGCACAAGGTGCCCGGTGAGCGCGGCCTTGACCGCGATCTCGGCGGTCTCGAAGTCACGAATCTCACCGACCATGATGATGTCGGGGTCCTGACGCAGGAAAGAGCGCAGGGCGGCCGCGAAGTTCAGGCCGATGCCGTCCTGCATCTGCACCTGGTTGATCCCGGCGAGGTTGAACTCGACGGGGTCCTCGGCGGTGGAGATGTTCTCGGACGTCTTGTTGAGCTCCGACAGCGCCGAGTACAGCGTCGTCGTCTTGCCCGACCCGGTGGGGCCGGTGACGAGCACCATGCCGAAGGGCTTGTGGATGGCGTCCTTGAAGATGTCGATCTGCGACTGCTCGAAGCCGAGCTTGGTCATGTCGAGCTGCAGGTTGCCCTTGTCGAGCAAGCGCATGACGATCTTCTCGCCAAAGAGCGTGGGGAGCACGCTCACGCGGAAGTCCATCTCCTTGCCGCCGCCCATCTTGATCTTGATACGGCCGTCCTGCGGCAGCCGGCGCTCGGCGATGTCGAGCTGCGACATGATCTTCACGCGGCTCGTGATCGCGTTCTTGAGCTTCAACGGCGGCTGCATGATCTCGTACAGCACGCCATCGATGCGGTAGCGCACGCGGAAGGACTTCTCGTAGGGCTCGATGTGGATGTCCGACGCGTTCTTCTTGATCGCGTCCACCAGGATCAGGTTGACGAGCCGCACCACCGGGGCCTGCTCCGAGGCCTTCTCCAGGTCGACGATGTTCTCTTCGCTCTCGGACTCGGCGACCTCGACGTCGTCGGCGTCAAAGTCGCCGAGGATATCTTCGTACTTGGCCGACTCGTCGTAGTAGCGCTCGATGGCCGCGCGGATGGCGGGCTCGCTGGCCACCACCACCTGCACGTTGTAGCCCGTGTGGAACTTGACGTCGTCGACGGCGTTCAGGTTCGACGGATCGCCCATGGCGACGATCAGGTCGGACCCGGCGCGGCTGATGGGCAGCACCTGGTGCTGCTGCGCCAGATCGCGGGGGATCAGCTTGATGACGACGTCATCGATCTCGAACTCGTCCAGGTTGATGGACGGCACCCCGTAGTGGCGGCTCAAGAACGACGTGAGATCGCGCTCGCCGACCATGCCGAGCTTGGTGAGCGTATAGGCCAGTCGCTCGCCGCTACGGCGCTGGTTGTCCTGGGCGTCTTTGAGCTGGCTGAGGCTGATCAGGTTCTCACGAACCAGCAACTCGCCGAGTCGGTCCGACATGCGTCCTCGTCCGGGTCCGAGTTCATCGTGTGCGCCCCGCCGATACCGAGGGCCGGGCCATTGGAAACGGAAAGCGCGGGGGTGTCAATCGGCCCGAAGCGCGCGCAGCCGCGCCAGGACGGCCGCGGGCGACACCGAGCGGCCCGTCCAGCGCGCGAAGGAGGCCACCCCTTGCGCAGCCAGCATCCCAAGCCCGTCCACCCCTATCCGGCCAGCTGCGGCGGCCGCCGCGAGGGTCGCACGGGCGCTGGGCCCATAGTTCAAGGTCATCACCCGGGCGTCGCCTGGCAGGGCGGTCAGCGACACCGCCTCAAAGGGGGCGGCGGCGGGCGGCAGCGCGTCGACGAGGAGCTCGGCGTGGCCGAGGTGCGCCGCGAGGGTCGAGAGCGGGTGCGCGCGGGCGGAGCGCGCCTCGAGCGCGTCGATGACCCCCTGCGCGCGCGTGACATCACGCGCCAGCACCGCCGTCGGGATGCCGCGATCGCTCAGCGCAGCCAGCACGGCCCGGGCCGCGCCGCCGGCACCCAGCACCAGCGCGTGGCGCACCGGGGCCTCGCCCAGGGCCCAGTCAAACCCCGTCAGATCGGTGTTGTGGCCCTCGGCCGTACCGTCACCACTGAAGGTGATCGTGTTGACGGCCCCCAGGCGCAGGGCCTCGGGGGTGAGCACGTCCACCCACTGAGCAGCGGCGGCCTTGTGGGGGGCCGTGACGTTGAGCCCGCGCAGGCCCGCGTCGCGGTGCTGCGCGAGGGTGGCGCTCAGCGCCGCGGGCGGGGTGGGGAACAGCTGATAGGTCACCGCCACCTGCGCCAGCTGCCCGCAGGCCGCGTGCAGGGCGGGCGAGGCGCTGTGGGTGAGCGGCCAGCCGAGCAGGCCGAGCTGAATCATGGCGTCAGGGCGGCCAGGCGGCGCCGCGCCTCCTCGACGTCCTCGTGGATCTGCGCCACCAGGTGCGCGGCGTCTGGGAACCGGCGCTCACCGCGGAGGCGGTCGGCGAAGAGCACCCGGACCGGCCGGTCGTAGAGCGCCAACCCGTGCTGGTCGAGGACGTGGGCCTCGATGGTGGGCGCCCGCCCGGCGCCGAAGGTGGGGGTCTCGCCCACGTTGATCACCGCCGCCTGCGGCCCCACGCCGTGGTCGAGCCAGCCCGCGTACACGCCGTTGGCCGGCCACAGGTCCCAGGTGGTGCGGACGTTGGCGGTGGGGAACCCGAGGGTGCGGCCGCGCTGCTCGCCCTGTGTGACGACGCCCTTCAGGCTGAACCAGCTGCCGAGCAAAGCGGCGGCGGTGGACGGGTCCCCGCCCTGGACGGCGGCGCGGATCGCGGTGCTCGAGGCGATCCGGCCAGTGACGTCGGCCAGCGGCGCGATGACCTCAACCGTGAAGCCTCGGTCGGCCGCGGCCGCCTGGAGGACCTCCACCGTGCCGGCCCGACGCCGGCCGAACCCGAAGTCGTGGCCGACCACCAGGTGCTTCGCCCGCAGGCTCTGCACCAGCACCTCATCGATGAAGGCGATGGGCGTCAGCGCCGAGAAGGTGGGCTCAAAGCGCTGGGCCACCACCACCTCGACGCCCGCGGCCTCCAGCCGGCGCAGCTTCTCGGCGGGTGGGCAGATGCGCGGCGGGGCGCGGTGGGGCGCGAGGACCGCGGTGGGGTGCGGCTCGAAGGTCAGGACCGTGCGCTGCAGGCCGCGGGCCGACGCAGCGGCGTCCACCGCCGCCAGCAGGGCGCGGTGACCCAGGTGTACGCCGTCAAAGTTGCCGATGGTCACAGCGGCGGGCCCGACCGCCATGACCTCTCGATGATCGGCAAACACCTGCATGCACACCTCCCGCACGGGATCGGGCCGGCCCACCGTCCGTCGTCGGCAGGGCGTGGCGAGGGGGCGCCACGGCGGCTGAGTTCACGGTGCGTCTACGGTGTGCCGCACGGCATGTCAACGCGGGTTGCCCGCGGGGGCGGCCCGCGCGAGACTCGCGCCATGGCATATCGCGCACGCTCGGGTCAGATGTTCAGCGGTCGGCGCCCCCGTCGCCCGGTCGCACGGTGGCTGTTGGGGCTGGGCCTCACCGGTGGGCTGATCGCCCCTACGCCGGTGGGGGCCGTGCAGCTGGCGGGCCGCACAGGGCTCGGCTACGCCCAGGCCATCGGCGGGCCCGACGGGCTCGCGATCGTGTTTGGGGCGGGCAACTTCGTCCTCGAGGGGATCTTGGGCTTCCAGTACGTCAGCTTTGGGGACGCGAGCCAGAGCCCCGAGACCGCCTTCGATTTGGGCATCGGGACCCACTTTCAGGTGCTGCGCGCGGAGTGGGCCGCGCTGACGGCGGGCGCTCGGTTCAACCTGCTCACCGGGGTCGTCGACGAGGGCCAGGGCCCCGTGGACGTGCTGCAGTGGGGGATCGACGTGCCGCTGCGCGTTTACTGGTTTCCGCTGCCCAACCTGTCCGTCCACACTGAACTGGGGGTGGCCTTCCAGATCGGCGCCGACGAAGGGGCGCTGACGGGTGGGCTGAGCCCAAAGGGCTTCCGGACCAGCGTGTTCAATGGCCCCGGCGCCTTTGGCGCCATTGGGCTGACCTTCTGGTGGGGGTAGCGGCGGGACACCTGACCGCTGCACTTTTTATGAAATACTGGAAAAATAAACCAGCAGGGGAATTGTTTACCCTCGCTGGACCTGTTAGCTTTCAGGTGGTCGAGTGATGCGGCGCGGGCCGGTCACGTAGGAAACAGACGGATCGTGGGCAGGTCAGGGGCGCGCAAGCGTAATCCTGGGGCGGCCAGGGGAAGGGGACAACCATGCGGTTCAACAAGGAACGCAAGGGCTTCACGCTCATCGAGATGATGATCGTGGTGGCGATCTTGGGCATCTTGGCGGCCATCGCCATCCCGGCGTTCACGAAGTATGTGCGCCGGGCCAAGACCACCGAAGCGGTGATGAACCTGCGCAAGATGTTCGACAGCTCGGTGGCGTACTACGAGC
>JAUHVS010000345.1 GCA_030424955.1 bacterium
TGCAGCACCTGCAGCGGCCCCGGCATGGCCAGCACGCCGTGGGCGGCCACGTTCACCACCAGCACCAGCCCCCCCACGCCGAACAGCCACGCGCCGATCCGCGGCAGCCGGTCCCCCGCGGCGAGCAGCCCCAGGGGCAGGGCCAGCGCCCCGGCCAGCAGGTCCCAGTTGCGGCCCGTCCAGGTCATCAGCGGCGGCACGACCCCCGCCACGCTGCCGCTGTGCAGGGCCAGCTCGACGGGCACGCGGAACACCTGAAAGCCAATGAGCAGCCACAGCGGGCTCTGCCGGGCCAGGCGGCCCCCCACCGGGCCCAGGCTGATCCACAGCGTGCCGGCCAGCCCCACCACGAACAGCGGGGCGATGGGGGGCACGGGCTCGAACACCGCCAGCGCGCCGCTGGCCGCGAGGCCGCCCGTGAGCGCGAGCCAGCCCAGCAGCGCGACGGCCGTGCGGTGGGCCCCCACCCGGCGCAGGGCCCACAGGTCGAAGGCGGTCATCCCCACGCCCAGGGTGGCGAAGGCCAGGGTCAGCCCCCACGGGGCGGTGGGCGGGCTCACGGCGGGCCCCCGGCGGGGTGGGGGGGTGGGCAGACCGTTGGGCGCATGGCGTCGACCTCCCGGCGAGGGGGTGGGGATGGCGGGGCCCCAGTGCAACGATGGTGCCGCGCCGCGGGAGCCGCCGGGCGGCTGCGCCCGAGCGGGGCGGGCCCGCACGCCGCGCCCAGAGACGCCACGCGCGGCAGCCTGCCGCACGGGCCCGACGTCGGTGACAAGGGGGCTGAATCCTGCGCCAACCCCTTGAGGGCATTGTGGTTCTGGTTGCGGGGCGGGGTGGGGGCCGTCGGCGGGCGCGGGCGGCGCCGCCCCAGGGCCGAGCGCACCGGCCGGGTCGCTCAGGATCGCCGTGGCCTCACCGCAGGTCCGAGCGCGGCGCTGGCGGCCGCGTCGCCGGCCCAGCGGCTGCGGCCGCCCTTGCGGCGCTGCGTGGCGGGCGTTAGCGTCGCCAGCCCATGCCGCGGCGCTTCGACCTCACCCCCACCAACGCCTTCTGGTCCTTCGTCGGGCTGCTGATGCTGTGCGGGCTGTACTTCACCACCCAGGTCGTGCGCCACCAGAGCGCCCGCCGCGAGGCCCCCACCCGCGCGCCGCTTCGGGCGGGCGAGCCCATCGAGCTGGTCACCGTGATCGATGGGGACGAGGTGACCGTCAAGCGCGGCGACGAGGCCTTCGTGCTGCGCCTGCTGGGGGTCAAGTGCCCCCTCGGCGACGGCGACGGGGCGCTGGCCGTGCACGGTCGCACCTGCCGGCAGGCCCTCAAGGGCGCGCTGGCGCCGGGCACGCTGACCCTGGGCTTCGACGGCGACGCGGCGGCCATCGATCGCCACGGCCGGGTGCTGGCCTACATCTCGGCGGCGGGGATCGACGTGGGCGAGGCCCTGGTGTCGCGGGGCGCGCTGGTGGTCTACACCGCCTACCCCTTCGGCCGCGAGGCCGCCTACCTCGAGGCCGAGGCCGAGGCCCGCGCGCGGGGCCGCGGGCTGTGGGCCGACGCGCAGGCCGCCGACACGGTGGACGCGCTGCGGCTGTCGTGGACCGCGCAGAGGGCCGACTGATGCGCCGCCTCCTCGAGGCGCTGTGGCGCCGCGTCCAGTACAGCTACGGCACCCAGCTGTTCCGGCTGGCCGTGCTGATCATGGCGATCTTGTTCTTCAGCTCGTCAGGGCTGCTGTACTTCGAGATGCACGGCCGCCCCGATCTGAGCTGGGGGGACGCGGTGTGGTGGTCGGTGGTGACCATGACCACCGTGGGCTATGGCGATCTGTTCCCCGAGACGGTGGCGGGCCGCTACCTGATCGGGTTTCCCACCATGTTGTTCGGGATCAGCATCCTGGGCTACGTGCTGTCGATCACTGCGAGCGTGCTGATCGAGGTGCGCACCAAGGAGCTGCGGGGCATGGGCGACGTGACCTTCGAAGACCACTTCCTGGTGGTGCACTGGCCAGGCCTGGGGCGCGCCCACGCGGTGGTGAGCGAGCTGCGCGGCGATCCCAAGACCATGCGCACGCCGATCGTGCTCATCGACGACCGCCTCGAAGAGCTGCCCGAGTCGCTGGCGCGGCTGGGGGTCACCTTCGTGCGGGGCAACCCCACCAAGCTCGACACCCTGGAGCGGGCCCACTACCAGCGGGCGAAGCAGGCGCTGGTGCTGGCCCGCGACCAGCTCGATCCCACCAGCGATCACGCCACCCTGGCGGCGGTGCTGACCATCGAGCAGCTGCGCCCCGAGATCATCACCACCGGCGAGTGCGTCGACCCCGACAACCTGGAGCTCTTCGAGCGCGCCGGCTGCGACGACATGGTGTGCATCGCCAAGCTCAGCTCGAACCTGCTGGTGCAAGAGGCCCTCGATCCCGGCGTGCAGGGCCTGGTGCAGGAGATCACCAGCAGCACCTACGGCCAGAAGGTCTTCGTGGTGCCGATCGAGGGCATGGGCACCTGGCGCTACCAGGAGCTGCTCGACCGCTTCGTCGGCCGCGACGTGCTGTGCATCGGCGTGCGCCACGAGGACGGCATGGAGCTCAACCCCGCGCCGACCTCGCGGGTGCGCAAGGGCGACCGGCTGGTGTGCATCGCCCGGCAGCGCCCGGACGTCATCATCGCGCCGCCCAAGGTCGGCTGAGGCCAGCGCCCGAGGCTATCCCCTGAGCGCCGAGCCGCCACCGAAGGCCGCGGCGGTCACCGAAGACCGCGGCCGACGGTGCGGGGGGCGTCAGAGCGCGCCGGAGCGCTGGTAGATCACGCGCTCGTCGTTGGCCCCGTTCCGGGTCGCCCCGCAGCTCCAGCCGGCGCTGATGTTGCCGTCGCGGGTGTGCCAGCACATACGCTGCTCGGGCCGGTCGTCGCTGAAGTCGCAGTTGCTGCGCGACACCGTGGCGAGCCCCGGCGCGAAGCCCCACGAGCGCGCCTCGCTGAAGTACCAGGTCACCCCGTTGTGCTGGTGGCTGGCGTCGGCTGCGTCCCCGACGTCTCGGAACACCGCGGCGTGGGTGCCCATGGCGCTCACCCGCAGGGTGGGCTCACCCACGGCGCGGCAGCCCATCACCAGCACGTCGCCGGTGCAGGCCGCCCGCACGTCGGCGATGGGCACGCCCCCGTCCACCATCGACCCCGACCAGCAGGGCTCGAAGCCGCCGCCCAGCAGGGCCGCCTCGGGCAGGTCCTGCTGCACGCCGCTGAAGCTGAGCGGCTCCGCCCGCCAGCAGCGGTTGATGTCGGCGGGCCCGCAGTGGTCGTCCACATACGCCGAGAACGAGCACCCGACCTCGCCGCAGTTGTAGCCGCGGTCTGCCGGCAGCACGTGCTGCTCGTGGGCGTCGGCCTCGGCACACAGGTCGCCGCCGCCCCAGTGGCTGCCGTGGGCGCGGTGGTTCTGTGCGGCCGGATCCGTCGAACAGCCCCAGCCCGTGCCGTGGAAGATCTCGCCGCAGGCCTCGACGCATGACATCGACGTCGCCGCGTTCCAGGCCGGGCCGTCATCGATCACGAAGGTGCCCGCCTCGACGAAGCGACGCTTGAGCACCACCCGCTCCCAGGTGGCGTCTCGGTTGAGGCTGTTGTCGCCGCAGCGGAACCCGCTCTGCACCACCCCGTCGCCAGTGTGCCAGCACAGCCGCTGCTCGGGCAGGGCACCGCCGAAGTCGCAGCGGTTGCGGTTGACCGCCTGGTCGCCGGGCGCGAAGCCCCACGAGCTTGCCGCGTCGTAGTACCAGGTCACGCCGTTGTGCTGGTGCGCCGCGGCGGCCTCGGGGCCGACGGGCCGAACCACCTCGGCGAACGCGCCCTCGGCGGCCAGGGTGAACCGATCCGCGCCCACGGGCCGGCACGCCAGCATGAGCTGGTCGCCTGCGCAGTCGCGCTGGATCGCGTCGAGCTGTCCCTCGCTGCCGGCGTAGGTGTCGGTGAAGCACGGCCGCCAGCCGCGGCGCAGCACCTCGGCCTCGGGCACGTCCTGCTGCACGCCGGCCACCAGGGCGTCGTTGAGCGGGCACACCTCGTCGACGGTGCCATCGCAGTTGTTGTCGATGTCGTCGCAGATCTCGGCCGAGGGCGCGCCCGGCTGGGCGTCGCACACGATGGCGCCCCGCGGGCCGCAGACCGTCTGGCCGCCCACCGCGCACGCGCCGACGCCGCTGGTGCACCGCACGCCGACGCCCCGGCCGTTGTCGACGACGCCGTCGCAGTTGTCATCGACGCCGTTGCAGGTCTCGGCGACCGGCTCGACCACCGACTCACAGCGCAGCGCGCCGCGGGCACACACCTGGCGGCCCTCGGCGCAAGGCCCCAGCCCCTCGGCGGCGCAGGGGGCGCCCGCGTCGGTGGGGGCGTCGTCCACCCGCCCGTCGCAGTTGTCATCCAGGCCGTTGCACAGCTCGGGCTGGGGCACGCCGGCGACACACACCACGGCGCCCTCGACACAGGCCGTGGCCCCACCGGCGCAGACCCCCAGGGCGTCCGCGGCGCACGGGGCGCCGGCGCCGGGCATGCCCTCGTCCACCAGCCCGTCGCAGTTGTCATCGAGCCCGTTACAGACCTCGGCCTGGGGCGCCAGGCTGGGCACACAGCGCACCTCGCCGGCCTCACAGCTTGACACACCGGCCGAACACACGCCGGGCTGTCCGGTCTCGCAGGCGGCAGCCGCCAGGCCGTCGTCCACGGTGCCGTTGCAGTCGTCGTCCAGGCCGTTGCAGGTCTCGGCGGTGGGGGCGATCACCGCGGCGTCGCACGTGGTGCCGGCGCCGTCAGCCGCGCACACCACGGTGCCCGCGGCGAGGCAGGCGCCGACGCCCACCTCACAGGCCTGGCCCAGGTCGGCCCAGGCCTCGTCCACGGCGCCATCGCAGTTGTCGTCGGCGCCGTTGCACACCTCGGCCGGGCCCTCGCAGGCCGACCACGTGCCATCGTCGGCGCAGCGCTGGGTTCCCTGGCAGTCGCCGACCGCACAGGGCGCCTCGGCCCCGGGCGCGCAGGCGCCGCCCGCGCCACCTTCGCCGCCGGTCCCGCCTTCGCCACCCTCGCCTCCGATGCCCCCGGTGCCACCCTCGCCGCCCGTGGCTCCGGTGCCACCCTCGCCGCCGATGGCCCCGGTGCCACCCTCGCCGCCGATGCCGCCCGTACCGCCCTCGCCGCCCGCCGCATCGCCAGGCATCGAGCCGTCGGCCGCCTGAGCGTCACCGCCCCCCGAGTCTGCCCCGCCCGACGAGCTCTCCTCAGACACACACGCCGACACACCAAACGCGACGACGATCCACGCAGCGAGTCTCCAAGACTGCATGATCACTCCTCCTGCGGGCACTCAAGGCCCAGCGGCGCAGGGTATCGCGAATATATGTCAAAAGTCGAATGCGTCAGGCGTGCGTGGCCCGACCAAAACCCGCAAGCCTGCACGCTGCGCGGCCCTCCGGCGATACACACCGGAGCGCATTGGTTGGCCGAACGGGCGAGGGTTGACCCGATCAGGGGCCCGAGACCCCACGCAAGCGGTGCTGGGCCGCAACCCCTGTGATTGCTGGAGAGTCAGCCGACGACCCGCGGCGACGGGCGGGCAGCCCGGCCCGGTCGCTACCCGGCCGGCTGGAACGCCACGTCCAGCCACACATGGTCCGACGCGCCGATGACAGTGCCCCGCCCACCGCGGGCCGTCGCCTGCCGCCACGGCGCCGTGGGCACCTTCTCGGTGAAGGCCTGGGGGGTCAGCCCCGGCAGTCCGCGCCAATACACATGGTCGATGGGTACGGGCGTCGACAGATCCCCGGTCAGCCCGGTGGGATCCGTGCAGGGCACCCGCGTGAGGCCTTGGAACCACGGCACGTCCACCGCCGCGAGCGCCGGCGCCTTTGCGTTGAAATCGCCCGCGAGGATCACCGGCGCAGCGCCCACCGCGTCGGCGATGGCCGCCAGGTGCTCGGATCGCTCCGCCGCGTTGAACGCGAAGTGCCCGCTGACGATCCAGAGGGGCTCAGGCTGACCGGCCCGCACCACCGGCACCGCGCACGCGGTCTTCGAGGCGCCGCCGAAGCGGGCGCCCGCGATGACCTGGGGGGCGAGCCCCGGGGCGAGGGTCAACCGCCCGTGCTTCTTCTTCAGCAGCACGACCGCGCCCGGTGACGCCGACGCGTCCCGGGCCTCGAAGACGCTGTAGGCCTCTTTGAGCACACCCGCCATCGCGTTGTGGGCCGGGTCGAGGAAGCTCACCGAGCACTCCTGCAGGCACACCACGTCGGCGCTGCAGGTCAGCAGCGCGGCGCTCGCCAGCAGGTAGCGATCCTTCGTCTGCCAGGCGGCCTCGCGCCGCGCCTCCGGCGGCCCGTGGGCCGGCCCGTTCCCGTGCGCCGCCTGGTTGTAGTGGGTGTACTCCCGGGCCAGCAGGTTCCAGGTACGGAGCACGAAGGGGTGGGGACTGGTGGGTGTCATGGGGCCTCCTGGGCAGCGTGCTTTTGTATCTTAGATTCAG
>JAUHVS010000346.1 GCA_030424955.1 bacterium
CCGCCGCGTCCAGCGCGCGGGCGCTGTGCAGGATGTAGGGATCGGCCGCTGTGTCCGCCGGACAGACTGTCAGCCGGCCCGCCCGCCGATCTTGCGCGAGGCGGGCGCGCTCGGTGTCGCCCGCCTCTCGGCGGAGCCACCCGAAGACGTTGGCGTCGAACACCATCACCCAGCGCTGCGGGCACAGCGTCGCGAGCACGGCGTCGACGACGGTGTAGAGCCACGCGGCGTCCGGCCGCGTGCCCGCCGACGCCCGAGAGAAGGCGACGTTGGCGGCGTCGAAGATCACGACAGTGGGCTGGGCGGGCATGGCGGGCTCCTGGCTGGGGTGGCGGTGCATGCCCAAAGCGACGATCCGCCCGCGGCCAACCGGACGGCGCCCGATCGGGGAGGGGGCCCGGCGACAAGGCCCGGCCACAAACCGACCGGTGGATCCGCCGCGGTTGCGGGTCTGGCGGCCGGATCGCGCGTCTTGAGTGTCGCCACCGTTCCCGAGAGCGCCGTATGTCCCGTCTCATCCTGTGCCTGTTCGCCAGCGTGGCGTTTGTGGGCTGCCCGGACGTGGATCCGAGCAACCCGTACGATCCCAGCACGCCGGCCGCGCAGCAGGCCGCGGGCACCCTGTCGGGGGCCGTGGTGCTGCCCGACGGCTTCGGCGCCGCCCGCTTGGCTGAGAGCGCGGTGGAGCTGTCGCAGGACGGCGAGCTGATCACCCGGCTGGCGCTCGTGGCCGACGCCGACGCGGTACCGCCCCGCGCCCCATTCACCTTCGAGGGCGTCGTGGGCGGCCGCTACGCGGTGCGCGCCGTGGTGCCCGGCTTCGTGGTGCCCGCGGTGCGCATCGAGCTGGCCATCGGGGCGTCCGCTCGCCTGGGCGATCTGGAGGCGCTGCCCATCAACCCCGCGGGCGATCCCGACGCGATCCCCACCGGCATCGAGGGGGTGGCCCGGCGGGCCGGGGGCGGCGACAGCGGCCACGGCGGGATCCGGGTGGACGTGGTGGACACCCCCTACGCGGCCGTGACGACGGCGGCCGGCGCCTTCCGCCTGACCCTCGGCCCGGGCGCCTACACCCTGCGCGTGTCGGCCGAGGGCCACGAGACCGAGACCGTGGCGGACGTCAGCGTGACGGCCGAGGGCGTCACCGCCCTGCCCGCCGAGGTCGTGCTGCGGGGCGCGCCCGCCCGGCTGTTTGGCCGGGTCGCCCCGCCCGAGGGGGCCGACGGCGCCTTCGACTTCGCCGAGAGCCGCGTCGCCCTGTGGCCCATCGACGCCGAGCCCGCCGCCGAGCCCCTCGCGCAGGCCGCCGTGGACGCCCGCGGGGACTTCGATCTGCCCGGCCTGGACGGCGGCCGCTACCGCCTGCAGGCGCAGCGCGAGGGCTTCGTGGGCACGGTGGCCGCGGCGACCGTCAACCCCGGTGAGGCGGCCGAGGTGCCGGGCCTGGCGCTGCGGATCGTGCTCGCCGAGCAGGGGCTGCTGTCGGGCGTGGCCCGGCTGGCCGGGGCCGCCGATCACAGCGACATCCGCGTGGAGCTGGTGGGCAGCGCGCGGGGCGCCACCACCAACGCCGACGGCGACTGGGCCTTCGAGGCGCCGCCCGGGGTGCACACCCTGCGCCTGACCCACCCCGGCTACGGCACCGCCCAGGTGCAGGCCCCCCGGCTGGAGGCGGGCGGCGCCGCCCTGGTGGATCCGGTGGTCTTGACGGCCGATCCGGGCGCGGTCCGGGGGCAGGTGCGCATCGACCCCGCCTTCGCCGGGCGCGATCTGCTGGGCCAGGTGGCGGTGCGGCTCGCCCCCATCCGGGCGGACGGCACCCTGGGCGAGGCCCGCGAGGCCGGCGCGCAGCCCGCGGCCGACGACCCCGAGCAGGGCACCTTCGCCTTCGCCGATCTGTCGCCCGGTCCCTATCAGATCGAGGCCCGCCTCGAGGGCTTCCAGCCCAGCTTCCGCGCTCTCGAGGTCGCCCCCGGCGCCCAGGTGGCGGCCGGGGTGCTCTTCATGAGCCCCGCCGCGGCCGAGGCGGTGGTGCTGGGCGAGGCCCGGCGCGGCTGCGCGGGCTGCGACCACGGCGGCATCCGGGTCGAGGCCGTCGGCACGCCCTTCGTGGCCCTCACCAACAGCGACGGCGCCTTCCGCCTGGCGGTGACGGCCGGGCAGTTCACCCTGCGCTACAGCGCCGAGGGCTACGGCGCCGAGGTCAGCGCGCCGCTGGCCGTGGCCCAGGGCGAGCCCGCGCAGGCCGCCCCCGTGGTGTTGAGCGCGCTGCCCGCCCAGGTGACCGGCCAGATCCTGCGGCTGGACGGCAGCGGCCGCCGGGGCCCCGCCGTGGGCGCCACGGTCGCGGTGGTGGACGCGGCCGGCGCGGTGCGCGCGGCGGGCCCGGTCGGCGCGGACGGCACCCTGGCCCTGTCGGTGCCCGGGGGGGCCGGCCCCGCCGAGATCAGCGTCAGCCTGCCCCGGCATGTGAGCGCGCAGCGCGCCCTCGCGCTGGTGCCCGGCGCCGCCACCGATCTGGGCGAGGTGCTGCTGGATCTGGAGCGCGGCGAGCTGCGCGGGGTGGTGGCCGCGCCGGGGCTGGCCCGCGGCGGCTCGGTGACGGTCATCGCCACCGGGGCGGTGGGCGACGCCGTCACCGCGGGCCTGCGGCAGACCGTGACCCCGCCCCCCGGCGACGGGGCGTGGGCGCTGCCCAACCTGCCCGCGGGCGGCTGGGTGCTCACCGCGGTGGCTGCGGGGCACGTGCCGAGCGCCGCACAGCCGGTGCAGCTTGGGCTGGGCCAGAGCGTGCAGGCCGATCTCGCGCTCGCCCTGCGGGCCGTGCAGATCGAGGCGCCCGCGGTGGTGGCGGCCGACGAGGCGCAGGTGACCGTCGGCGGCGACGCCGATCTGACCTTCGCCCGCGCCTGGGCCGGGGTTGAGCCGGGGCCCTTCGTGCGCCTGGACGCCGGCCGCCTGACGGTCCCCCTGCCGGCCGAGGACGGCGCGGTGACGCTGCAGGTGCAGGCGGCCAACGCCCTGGCGGCGGATCCGGCGCAGGCGGGCGATCCGCTGGCCTTCGCCTCCGAGATCACCGAGCGGACCATCATCCGCGACACCCAGGCGCCGGACGTCTGGGCGCTGACGGCGCCTGACCTGGTGGCGGCGCCCGAGGTCACCGTGACCCTGGACTGCCGCGACGCCCTCGCGCCCAGCGGCGCGCTGCGGGTGGCGGTGCGCGTGGACGGCGAGCTGGCCTTCGAGGGCCCCTACGTGCCGCGGGTGCTGATCCCGCTGCCGGGCGGCGACGGCGTGCGCGCCATCGAGGCCACCTGCACCGACTGGGCGGGGCACACCACCGCGCCCCTCGGCCAGGCCGTGCGGGTCGACCGGGCGGGCCCCACGGTGCAGGCGTTCGCGGTGGGGGATGGCCGCGCCAACCTGCAGCTCGACGCGCCCCGCGCCCTGGTGACGGTGGCGCTGGAGGACGCGGACGTGGCCGTCGCCACGGCCATCGAGGCGGGCGCCCTGGACTGCGCCGCGGCGGACTACCGCTGGCCGGCCGCCGGCACCTTCGTGGTCGCCCTCCCGGCGGGCGACGGGCCCCGCCAGCTCAACCTGTGCGCCATCGACCGGGCGGGGAACACCACCGGGCCCATCGCGAGCAACGGGTTCATCGTCGACACGACCGCGCCCGCGGTGGGGCGGCTGAGCCTCGCGGGGGGCCGCGACTGGACCCGGGCGCCCCAGGTGGCCCTGCAGGTAGACACCGACGAGCCCGGGCTGCGCCTGGCGCTGGACGGGGACGTCGCGGCCGCCGAGTACGCGCCGGGCGAGTGGCCAGCCGAGCTGGTGTTCCTCGGCGGCGACGGCCCGAAGCTGGTCACCGCCCGGCTCATCGACGCCGCCGGCAACGCCTCGCCGGCCTTCTCGGACACCGTCACCCTTGATCGCCAGGCCCCCGCGGCGGGTCAGGTCGCGCTGGCCGATGGGCTGGCCGAGGTGGCCAGCCGGCTGATCCCGATCACCGTGCGCGGCACTGCGCCGGACACCATGCGCTTCTGGGAGGGCGCCCCCGACGCGGCGTGCGCCGCGGTGGCCTGCGAGGCCGACGGCTTCGTGGCCTTCAGCCCGGCGACGGAGATCACGCTGAGCGAGGGCCAGGGCGCCAAGCGCGTCTGCTGGCAGCTCTGCGACCGGGCGGGCAACGCGGCGCCTGTGGGCCAGGGCGATCTGGCCCTCGGCCCCTACCTGCCGCGCCCCGTGCCCACCCTCGCGGCGGTCCAGCCGTCCGTCGTGCAGGCCTTCCAGGGCCCGGGCCGCATCACGCTGACCGGGGCGGGCATCGCCGCCGACACCGAGCTGGTGATCGGCGACTTCGCGGTGCCTTGCGAGGGCGGCGCCGTCGACTGTCAGGCCGACGCCCCCGGGCGCTGCGCCGACGCCTGCGCCGCCACCCTGCCGGCCGCGGTGCTCGCGAGCGCGGGCACCTACGCGGTCAGCCTGCGCACCCCGGCGCCGGGGGGCGGGCGATCCGACGTGCAGTTCTTGAGCGTGGTCGCCCCCATCGCGACGGTGGTCGACCTGACCCCCCGCGGGGTCACCCCGTTCGACGCCGACGGCGAGCGCATCGCCACCCTCGACGTGACCGTGGTGGGCTACGACCTGCTCGACAACACCACCTACCGCCTCGAGGCCGTGAGCGGCGAGGTGATCGACGTGCAGCCCATCGAGCTGGCGGGGGTGGATCCCGATCGGCCCCAGCGGGCGGTCACGGTGCGCTTCGACGCCGAGCGCCTGCCGGTCCCGCGGGAGGGGGTGCGGCTCACGCTGTCGGTGGTCAACCCGTCGCCCGGTGGGGGCACGACCCAGGTGCCCCTGGGCTGGAACCCCGAGCTGGTGGCCTGCGACGTCGACGCGGGCTGCCGCTCTCAGCTCGACCGCTACCGCACGCCGACCGCGGACGGCGCGGGCGTGCAGCAGGCGTACTTCATGGACTGGCCCGCCGAGGGGGGCGTGTCCTGGCGGGGGGGCGCGCGGGCCCGCCTGCTCGTCGAGGGCGTCGCGTCCGGGCTCGCGGCGGTGGCGCAGGCCCCGGTCGAGGTGCTGCCGGTGCCCCAGCAGCTGGGCGAGGGCCTCGTGCTCGAGGGCCCCCCGGTCGCCCACCCCGGGGTCGATCTGGTGGCGGCGCAGTGGCGCAGCTCGGGGGCTTTGGATCGCGAGGGCCGCGACTACAGAGTGATCGAGCTGCAGGACGTCGCCCAGCAGGTCCGCGTGGGGGATCTGACGGGGGACGGCTGGCCCGACATCGTCGCCGCGGGCAACGAGGTGCTCGATCCCGCCCGGGTGGGGCTGACCCTGCTGGTGGGCGGGCCCGAGCTGGCCGACTACCGCGTGGTGCAGCGCCGCGTCGCCCTGGGCGCGGGCCGCCTGGTGGCGCTCGAGGTGGCCGACGTGGACGGCGACGACTGGCCGGACGTGCTGGCGGTGATGGCCGACCAGGTGCAGATCCTGCGGGGCGGCCCGGACGGCCTCGCGCCGCCGCTCAGGCTGCGGCACGGGGGCCCGGCGCTGGTGGACCTGGCCTTGGGAGAGTGGGACGGCGACGGCCGCGCCGACGGCCGGCTCATCGACGCTGAGGGCGCCCTGTACGGCCTCACCCAAGAGGCGGACGGGGCGCTGCGCCTGCGGGCGCTGCCGGGTCAAGGCGGCCTGCCGGTGCGCAGCCTGGAGGCCGCCGACCTGGACGGCGATGGCGTCACCGACCTGGTAGGCGTCGCGGCGCTGGCGGACGCTGAGCCCGTGATCGCGGCGTTCCTCAGCACCCGCGGCTTCGCGGCCCCGGTGTCGTCGGCGGCGGCCCCCGTCTACCCCCACCCGGAGCTGAGGCCGACGCTGGTGGACCGCTACCCGGGGCCGATCCTCGCGCTCGGCGATCTGGACGGGGACGGTACGCCGGACGCGGTGCACAACGACATCGGCAGCGGGGCGCGGGTGTACCGGGGCCTGGGGGACGGGCGCTTCGAGCTGCGCCAGGTGCTGCCGCGCGGGATCAACCCCGCCACCGGCCGGGCCCTGGACGATCAGCGCGACATTCAGCTGCTGGATATGACCGGTGACGGTCGCCTCGACCTGTTCCAGGCGGCCTCGCTCAACTTCGGCAACAAGACGTCGGTCGCCGTGCCCGGGCGGGGGGACGGCACCTTCCCGGAGCCGGTGTACCCGAACGACGTCACGCTGCTGACCGGGCTGGCGCGGATCCACGATCTGGATCGCGACGGCCGGCTCGACCTCGTGACGTACCAGCGGACGGCGCGCTTCCTGGCGTTCCAGTTTGGCGCGGGGGGCCGGCCGCTGGATCGCCTGCAGGTGCAGGACTGCGCCGGCCAGCAGTGCGCCGGCCTCGCGCCGACGTCCAGGTTCGATCTGGGCGGCGACGGCCGGATGGACCTGGTCTTTACGGGCCAGGACCGCCTGGGCGTGCTGCGGCTGCAGGCCAACGGCAGCTTCGCGGCCCCGC
>JAUHVS010000347.1 GCA_030424955.1 bacterium
ATATAGGACGCCGAGCCCGCTGCTGCGGCCCCGACCGTCCGTTCGATCGCCAAGCCGTTCATTCCCGATACCCGAGATCCGTCGAACCGTGCGCTCCAGGCGCTCCGCCGATAGTCGCCGATCGACCTTAAGTCCGGGTTAACGGCCGGCTCGAGGCTAAAACGCGCTCTGGAACAGGCCGCCGTCCAGCAGCACCCGGGCCGCCAGGCGCAGGTGGAACAGGTGCCCGTAGCCGAGCTCCCAGCGGCGGCGGCGGGCGGCCACCTCCACCTGGTGGCTGCGGGCCCAGTCCCCCCAGCGGTCGATGGGCGTGAACAGCTTCAGCCGCAGGGCCAGCCGGTTCTCGCCCCCGGCGGGATCGATCCCCACCGCCGTGCCCAGATCCTCGAAGTCGAAGCTGGGCGGCGGGTTCGGCAGGCTGCCCGGGATCCACTGCGGCGCCGCGGGCGGCGGCGTCGCGGTGCCATCGGCCCGCATGGGCGCCGTGGGCAGGTGGGCGCAGGCGAAGGCCTCCAGCGCGGGCCGCGCGGCGCAGGCGGCGGCGGGGCGCCGCTGCAGGGGCACCCCCAGCGCCCAGTCCACGAAGCTCGCCGTGCTCGCCAGGGCCACCAGGCCGCGCTGGTGGCGCACGAGGCAGTCGGTGACCACCTCGGGGGGCGCGCCGGGCACGCAGGCGTGGGGGCCAGCGGCCGCCCGGGGCCCCAGCAGCCGCCCGTCCCCGTAGGCCACGAAGGCGTGACCGCGCGCGCCCGTCGCCAGCCACGCGAGCACCCCGTGGGCGCCGTCGCGGTTGTGGTCGTAGCGGCTCTCCTGCAGCCCCAGCGCGCCCCGATCCACGCGGATGTGCCCACCCGCGAAGGTGTCCTGCAGGTAGTGCTGGCCGGCCGCCTCGAACACCGCCCCGAAGAGCGCGCTGGGCAGCGCCGCGCGCAGCCCGGGCCGGCGCTCCAGCTGGAGCGCGCCGATGGCCTCGGCTACAGGCCGCGTCCACCGCCCGGGGGCCTGCGCCTGCCACTGGGCCAGCCGCGCCACGAGGCGATCCCCCACCACGGCGCAGCCGGTGCCGCCGCGCTGCTCGGCCTCGTCGGCCCGCTCATCCAGATCGTCGTCGTCCAGGGCCACGGCCACCTCGCAGGCCCGCTCAGCGATGGCCCCCGCCGCGGCGTGGTAGCCCGCCCAGTGCCCGTGGGCCGCCGCCCCGAAGTGGGCGTGGTTGCGCTCCACCAGGTCGAGGTAGTGCGGGTTGTCGAAGGTGAACAGCCCGTCGGGATCCGTCGGCCCCAGGGGGGCGTCCAGCCGGGCCAGGGGCGCCAGCAGCGCAGCGGGCAGCGGGCCCGGCGGCGATCGGAGCGCCGCCACCACGTCGCCCTCGACGGCCGCCCAGGCCACGCCGTCCGCGGCCTCGCACTGCTCCTCGGCCACGTCCGACACGACCCCGCCCACGGCGCCGTCATCGATGAAGAGCCACTCGGCCACCCGGGCCAGCAGCCCATCGCGCGCCGCCCGGGGCAGGTTGCGCACGGGCCCGAAGCGCGAGATGTGATCCACCAGCGCGCTCAGATCCCCCATCGTCACGGGCGGCGTGTTGGCGTCGTCGGGGGCCTCGCCCAGCACGTGCAACAGCGACGTCGGCTGCTTCTGATCGCCCTTGCAGTACGCCTGCATGGGCTGCGTGGGGCACAGCACCGCCAGCGCCAGGTAGCGGGCCGTGAGGGCGTCATCGGTGCCGAGGCGCGGGTCCTGCGCCAGGCGATCCAGGGCCGCGTGGCAGCCGCGGTCGGTGAACCACGCGTGCTCCAGGTATACGAAGGCCGCCGCAGGCTGAGCGCCGCCGACCCACAGCAGGGCCAGCACCCCGGCCCACCACCAACGAGACAACACGGATGCGCACCTCGACGTCGCTGCACTGGCTGAGGGTGTCGCCGACGCTGCCAGGCCCTGTCAACGCGGCGACATGCCGCGCCCCGGAGGCGCTGCGCTCAGACCCAGGGGTGGCATCGCCCGCAGGCAGGTGGTAGAGACGGGCCGCGTGTCGCGTGACACTGCATCTCCTGATGAGACTGCAGCTTTCTTTTGGCGGCTGGAAAGACTCGCTTGGGCGGACGTGCAAGACCGCCCCGCCCAGCCCTGACCCCGACCCTTGGAGCTCGCATGTCGATCAGCAAAGCCCTCAAGACCCTGACCCTCGCCTGTGCCCTCTCCATGGGCGGCTACGTCGCCAGCGAGGCCCTCGCGCCCTTCACCGGCCACTCCCTCGTCAGCCAGGCGCACGCCCAGTTCACCGGCAAGATCAAGCGGATCAAGATCAGGAAGCGCCGCACCGGCTCGGGCTTCCGCATCGTCGGCCTCACCGCCGGCGACGACGCCGGCGCCGTCGCCGCGGCCAAGGTGAGCCTCAGCGTCGCGGGCTCGGGCGAGCCCATCGGTGACTTCGACCTGGGCAGCGCGCAGCGCGCTCGGCTCGACTCGATCCTCGATCTCAACGCCGACGACCTCACGGTCAGCGCGGGGCAGATCATCAACCTCGAGGTGGTCGCCGGCCGGCTCAACGCCGACGGCCAGCCGGGCGACGACGTCATCTCGTCCATCATCCCCGTCGAGCTGATCGAGGGCGCCACCGGCCGCCCCCGCGGCGACGGCGTGGGCGAGGACGGCTGGAAGGCCCGGGTCCGCGTCAACCGCGCCGGCCAGCTGGTGGCCGTGATCATGCACGAGAACAAGGGCTGGGACGGCGACCTGGGCGCCGTGAACCTGCTCGACGACGCCGGCCTGCCCCGGGCGCTCACCCTGGGTGAGGTCCGCCAGCGCCGCGTCGCCACCACCGACCTCGACCTCGAGGCCGCCGGCCCGCTGGCCATCGAGACCACGCTCTTCAACGCCGAGGGCGCCGTCATCGACACCCGCAGCGAGATCGCCGCGGTCAGCGCCGACGTGGCCGCCGAGCTGTCCTCGATCGCCGTGCGCGAGACCCGCGCCGGCGCCGCCAAGCTGGTCAGCGTCACCGAGAGCGACGGCCAGTCCGCCAGCCTCGCGGTCAGCCTGACCGACGCCGAGACCGGCGAGGTCGTGCTCGAGACCGTGGACGACAGCCCGGTCAGCACCGTGCGCACCTTCTACCGCGGCAACATCGAGTTCGAGCCGGGCGAGTCGCCGGCCAACTTCATCTACCTGGTGCTCATCGACCTCATCGACGACAACGGCGACCCCTTCGGCGAGCAGTACGAGGTCGAGCTGACGGTGCCGGCGCAGCTTGAGGGTCAGCTCGCGACCACGACGGCGCCCTTCGGCGACGGGCTCGGCCAGCTGATCATGGCCGTCGATGACGAGGGCTACCACTTCAGCGCCGGCCTGCGCGGCAGCAACAGCGTGATCGCGGCGAACGTCATCTTCGAGGAGCCCTTCGAGGGCCCGGCGCCCCTGGAGGCCGAGATCACCACGGAGTTCAGCGGCCAGCTCAACAAGTGGATCCAGAAGAGCGACGCCGCGCTGCCCGCCGCCTATGCCGTCGGCGCGACGCTGAGCGAGGGCGAGGTCGTCGTTGGCGGCGTGGACGGCGCCAGCGGGACCGGCACCGGGACGGTCTACCGCACCGCCGCCAACGGCAAGGGCACCAAGAAGTCCTCAGCTCAGGTGCCGATGCAACACATCAAGCTCCTGTAGGCCCGAGCACACGCCCCCCTCGGCTGGCGCGGCCGCACGCGCCCTGCCCGCGTCACCAGACGCCAAGGCCCTGGCCGACCGCAGCGCCCGGCACCGCCCCCAACCCGGGCGGTCGCCAGCGCCGCCTCCCGATCGACTGACCCAGCCTGCTGAGACCCTGAAAGGTGGGCCGCCGACGGCGCGCCCGCTCGCGGCTCAGTGCGTGTGCGCCGGCCCGTGGGTGTGGGTGTGGGGCCCATGGGTGTGGGCCTTGGCGGGCGTCGGGGCTTCGCCCGGCTGGCCGAAGAAGGTGTGGCTGGGCGCCTTGGCCGTCAGCTCGGCCACCTCGCGGCGCAGCACCTGCCGCCCCGCGCTCATGGTCGCCTCGAGGGTCAACGTCTGGGCGGTGGCCGCCCACAGCGTCGACCGCACCGACAGCGCCTGCGGCGGCGCCGCAAGCTGCGCCACCAGCATGACCGTCAGCTCTGAGCTGCGATCGTGGGCGTGATCCGCCCCCCGCGGCAGGTTGAGCAGCAGGCTGGTGACGGTGGCCGCCTGGCCCGCGGCCGACACCTGCAGCCCCGCGCGCACGGCCGCCTTCAGGCTGGCCTCGTGGGCCTTGAGCTCAGCCGCAGTGAGCACGCCGTCCTGAACCACGGCCGCGGTCGCGTCGGTGCGCAACGCCGCGACGGGCAGCGACGCGATCACATACGCCTTGTCGCCCACCACGTTCAGCGTGCCGTGGCTGGCCGGCATGAGGTGCGCGGCCGCCGTGGATGCGACGAGCGTGAGCAGCCCGACGAGCGCCGCCGCGCAGCGCCGCCCCGCCCTCACGGGCGCCCACCAGGACCGGGCGGGCCACCCGGGCCGGGCGGGCCACCGGCCGCGCCGCCGGCGCTGGTGCCCATCACGCAGCGCTGCACCGTCGGGTAAGTCTCGGTGATGTGATAGTGATAGATGCCGTTGGGGAACTCCGGCGTCACCCCGAAGCGCCCGTTACACTCATCCAGATCACCGCTACCCTCGACGTAGGTCCAGTCCTCCTCGAAGTGGCCCAGCGGGAAGTCCTCCACCGTCGGGCGGTTCGCCGGCACGGCCTCGATGGTGCGGTAGCTGCTGCGCATCTTGGTGACCCCCGACGCGCCGTCGCTGGGATCGGTGTGCCCATACAGCGAATAGATGGGGAAGCCGTCCATCGCCCAGCCCACCAGGGTCATGCTCTGCTCGGAGGCCGGGTTGAGGTGATCCACCAGCCGCGCGGGGTTGCCATGGTAGTGGTACTGGCCGTTGGGCTGCACGTGGGCGTCGTTCTCGTCCACCCCGAAGCCAAACCGCCACGGGCTGGTCTCGCCCGGGGTCGCGACCATGTGCCAGTCGTCGCTGCCCATCGCGTAGTTGCAGGTCGAGTCGTCCGTGGCGTCATCGGGGCAGGTGCCGGCGGTCGCGGGATCGAACTTCACGCCGTTGAGGGCGAAGCCCGCCTCGCGCACGGGCGTCGCGGCGTCGAGGACGGCGGGCGTCAAGGTCAGCGTCTGGCTCACGTTCTGCACGCTCACGGGCGTCGCGAACTGGCCCCCCGCGACCGTGTGGTTGGGCACGCCGTTGGCCGCCAGCACCCGCTCGGTGTCGCTGCAGGTCCACGAGAAGCTGAAGGGCAGGGTCTCGTCGACGGGGGTCGAGGTGCCCACGCGGGGGTTCACGCTGTCGTACACCAGCCGCTGCATGCCCTCATCCGAGAAGCCACACAGCACCGACGCCGTGGAGGGATCGCCCGGATCCACGCTGCCGTCGACGTCGCCGGCGTCGGCCGCGCCTGCGTCAGCCGTGCCTGCGTCAGCCTCACCGGCGTCGACCTCCGGCAGCCCGGTGTCGCCGACCGCGCTGTCCGCGCCGCCCGTGTCCGGGGTGGCCGAGTCCGCAGCCACTGCGCCATCGCTGGTCGCCGCGGCGTCCGCGGCCGGATCAGCCGATCCGTCGTCGTCGCAGGCGCTCAACCCAGCCAGCGCGAGGGTGCCCGTGAGGGCCATGACAGGAAAACGCATGCGTACGCTCCAAGGGATCCGGGGTTCGGCTGCGCGAACGGGCGGGGGCCATATGCCCCCACCGCCGACAGCCCACTGACCGGAGCGTACAGCAGTTTCCGTGCCACGCCGCGCATGGCGACCCGACGCCGAGGGGGTGTCGCGCGGGCTTGGCAGGCCGGGGCTCGGGTGCCAGGCGCGGTTGGCGCCGTCCCGAACGCCTCCGCGCCCCTACCAACGGGCCTTGGTCAGATGAAAGCCCGCGCGCTGGGGGCAGCCGTACACCTTCAGGTACACCCCCTCTTCCTCACGGAGAATCTCTGCCCGACGCTCCGCCGCGTCCTCGGAGAAGTAGAGCGTCTTGGGCTGACCGTTGCGTGCTCGGCAGCTGCACCCATCACGGGCACTCTCGGTCTGCCGATCCGCCGGCGCCAGATGCCACAAGTCACACCGGTCACACCGGTAGGTCACCATCTCATTCCCATACGCCAGCCGAACATGCTCGGCCCCCGACCGCGCCTCCGACTCGGACCGATAGACCGTCACCGGCTTGCCAGTCTCCTTGCCGAAACAGGTCGTACTCTTCTCAGTCATGCCTCACGCCTCCATCCATGGCTGCCCGCACGCCCCTGAGCCAGACCCCTCTGGCCGGCCCCGGGTGGCGGTGCTGCAGCGCCACCCGCGCACCGGGCACTTCGTCGACCGGGCGCCGTTCAACCCGGGTGCCGACGAGGCGCTGACGCCGCAGCAGGAACGCTACTACATGGCGTCCCAGTGGCGGATGATGTGGTGGAAGCTGCGCCGCCACCGCCTCGCCGTGGTGTCGGGGGCG
>JAUHVS010000348.1 GCA_030424955.1 bacterium
GATCTCGACGGCTGCGCCGGCACGACCCGCTGTGTGAACGCGGAGTGGACGCCCTGCGCGGGCGCCGCCGAGATCTGCGACGGCATCGACAACAACTGTGACGGCGCCGTGGACGAGGGCTTCGAGGGCCTGGGCGACGGCTGCAGCGCCGGCCTGGGGGCCTGCGCGGCCGACGGCATGGTGGTCTGCAACGCTGCGGGCGATGGCACCACCTGCAACGCCGTGCCCGGCGCGCCGGCCGATGAGCTGTGCGACGGCCTCGACAACAACTGCGACGGCCTCGTCGACGACGGCCTGGGCGGCATGCCCTGCAGCGCCGGCGTGGGCGCCTGCGCCGCGGACGGCGTGACCGCCTGTGCCGGCGGCGAGATCACCTGCAACGCCGTGCCCGGCGTCCCGGCCGATGAGCTGTGCGACGGCGCCGACAACGACTGCGACGGCAGCGTCGACGAGGCCATCCCCGCCACCCCGTGCTACGACGGCCCGGCGAACACCCAGGGCGTCGGCGAGTGCCGCGCGGGTGCGCAGCGCTGCGAGAACGGCGCGCTCACCGAGTGTGCCGGCCAGGTGTTGCCCGCCCCCGAGGCGTGCAACATGCTCGACGACGACTGCAACGGCGCGCCGGACGACGGCGACGTCTGCGTCGATCCGGCCCGCGCGCGCTGCGAGCGCGTCTGCCAGACGCTGGCGAACTGCATGATCGTGCCCCCGGGCGAGATCGGCGTCTGCGTCGAGGGCTGCCTCGTCGAGGCGCCGCCCGAGCAGGTCGCGTGTGTCGACGCGGCGGCCAACAACTGCGACGTGGTCTTTGCCTGCCTGGACATCCCGGTGGCCGAGTGCGGCAACGAGATTATCGAAGAGGGCGAGGCCTGCGACGACGGCAACCTCGACAACGGCGACGGCTGCGACGCCAACTGCCGGATCGAGCCGCCCCGCTGTGGCGACCGCCGGATCGACGAGGGCGAGACCTGCGACGACGGCAACCAGATCAACGGCGACGGCTGCGACGCCAACTGCCAGGTCGAGGCGATCCCCGGCGGCGGCAACTTCATGCTCTGCGGCGCGTCCCAGCGTGACGTCGCGGGCTTCGTGCGGCCGGAAGACGGCCTCGAGTTCCTGGCCGGCTGCGTGCCCAACGCCGAGACCGTCGCCCTGCTGGTGAGCCGCAACGGCCGGCCCGACGGCGCGGTGCTCACGGCCTTCCTGGACCGCGGCGGCAACGTCATCACCGAGTACAGCGTCACCGACGACGTGTGGAACGCCGCGTTCCCCAACGAGCCGGTCGTGCAGGCGGGGGGCCAGTCGGGCGACTGCCGCGACAACATCAACCCCCTGGTGCGCTACAACGAGGCGGACCAGTTCTGGACCGACAACGGCGCCCTGCCCCTTCAAGCGGCGGCGTCTACCGGCTGCGGCTTCAACGTGGCGGCCTACCCGAACATCGTGGCCCTGGGCGGGCACACGGCCGAGCGCGTCAACCTGGCGTACCGGGACGTGGGCGCCGGGCGGCTCTGGCTGGTCGAGGGCGACTGGCAGGACAACGAGCAGCAGCCAGGCGACTGGGACGCGTCGTCCCAGCAGCTCATGCGCTACATGATCCTGCGCCGCGGCGCGGGCGGCGGCGACCTGATCCCCGGCGTCCAGCAGGACGTGCCCGAGGCCGAGATCGTGGCCCGCGGCTGGCGGCCCTGCTTCCGCGGCCTCTACAACGACAACAGCCCGCTCGCCCAGATCTTCGCCGACTGCGAGGGCGATGAGCTGCTGATGGCCTGCCGCCCCGTGGGCGCGCCGAGCTTCCAGCTCGCCGCCGAGGGCGCCTACGCCGACGTCACCCTGAACGTGGGCGACGGCGCGAACGCCGTGCACACCGCCAATGACGTCAACTGGTACTTCAGCGAGAGCTGGTCCTGGGGCTTCGCCCCCGCCGACGCGGCCGTGAGCCGCAACAGCTGCGACTTCCAGGGCGAGCGGCCCGAGCTGCGCATGTGCTGGCACACCAGCAACGGCAACGTCAGCGGCGGCTACCGCTGCGGTGACAACGACCTGAACGGCAACGCCGAGTGGGAGCGCATGGTCTTCACCCGCAACGGGGCCCCAGTGGTCGTTGAGCCCGCCGACGGGGATCTGCGGCTCGCCGACGGGGGCGACGTGCCCGGCTTTGGCCGCCTCGAGGTCTTCTTCCAGGGCGCCTGGGGCACGATCTGCGATGACGGGTGGTCGGGCGCCCCGATCGGCAGCGCCCAGGGCCTCACCAACGCCGAGGTGGCCTGCCGCCAGCTGGGCTTCCGCGGCGCCCTCGCGGCCGACAACCCTGATCCCATCGACGGCGTGGGCAGCATCTGGCTCGATGATGTCGCCTGCACCGGCGACGAGGCGCGCCTGAGCGACTGCCGGGCGCTGCCCGTCGGCCAGAACAACTGCGGCCATAGCGAGGACGTCAGCGTGATCTGCATCACCGCCCCCGGCGAGCAGTGCCGCATCGACGCCCACTGCGACGAGGGCACGGCGTGCCGCGACGGCGCGTGCGTCGTGCTGGTCGAGGACTGCGCGGCCCAGGGCGACGAGGACGGCAACGGCCTCGCCGACTGCGCCGATCCCGCCTGCGCCGACGTGTGCGCGGTGCGCCTGGGCGCCCTGCGGGGCTTCGGCCACCACGGGAACTGCGAGACGTTCAACGGCTGCAACGACGCGGCGACCTGCGCGAACGCGGCCTGCGCGTACTTCGACCACGGCCCGGCCCTCTCTTGGTCCGAGGGCACCTGCGGCGCCCAGCAGCAGGCCAACCCGGCCTTCGACTGCGACCTGTTCAGACGCCTGCCCGACGACCTGGACGAGGCGTGGGGCGGCGGCGTGGCTTTCTGCAGCGGTATCCTGGTGAGCTACGACGTCGTGTGCGCGGCGGCCGGCGCCCCGGTCGTGCCCCAGGATCTGGGCGACGCCTGCGACGGCGACGCCGACTGCGACGGCGTGTGCTGGGACTTCAACCAGTACGACCCGTTCTGCTTCGGCGCCTTCTGCTCGGCGGCCTGCGTCGACGACCAGGACTGCGTGGACGCCTTCGCGGCGAACGGCGCCCAGAACCCCCAGGGCTCGAGCTGTGGGCCCGACGGGCGCTGCTCGGTGATCGGCACCGGCTTCGGCGCCTTCGCCTGCCAGTAAGCCCCACCTGACCCCTGCCTGCCGGGCGCCTGGGCCCTGACCCAGGTGGCCCTGCACGCGGCCCCCCCTGCCGCCTCGGCGGGCGCCGGGCCGACCCCCTCCCCCCTCACGGAGCCGGCCAACGCGCCCTCCGGGCCTCGCCTGTTTTTGGGCGCCCATGCGCGGCCCTGTGCCGTATCATCCCCGGCGGTCGAGCACCCCTGACCCCGAGGCCATCATGTCTGTGAAGCAGTACAACTTCCCGACCCGCATCCGCTTTGGTGCGGGCGCCCGCCACGAGCTGGGCCAGACCCTGCAGGCGGCAGGGGCCACGCGCCCGCTGTTCGTCACCGATCGCGGCGTCGCCGCCCTGGGCTGGTTCGGCGCCCTCGTGGACAGCGTGCGCGGCGCCTTCGACGTGGCGGTGTTCAGCGACATGGGCGGCAACCCCGTGCTCGCCGACGTGGACGCCGGCACCGCCGCGGCCCGCGCCCACGGCTGCGACGCCATCATCGCCGTGGGGGGGGGCGCGCCCCTCGACGTCGCCAAGGCTGTCATGCTCATGCAGCGCTACGACGGCCACCTGTGGGACTACGAGGACGGGCTGCCCGAGTTTCCCGCCGACGACCACGCCCTCGCCTTCCTGGTGGCCATCCCCACCACCGCCGGCACCGGCAGCGAGGTGGGCCGCAGCTCGGTGATCAGCACCGACGACACCCACCAGAAGAAGATCATCTTCACCCCCCGCCTGCTGCCCCCGGTGGTGCTGGCCGATCCCGAGCTGACCCTGGGGCTGCCCGCGCACCTGACGGCCGCCACCGGCATCGACGCGCTCACCCACCTGGTCGAGGCGTTCCTGGCCAAGGGCCACCACGCCATGGCCGACGGCATCGCCCTGGAGGGCGTGCGCCTGGTGGCCGCCGCCCTCGCGCCGGCGGTCGAGTTTGCCCGCCGCGGCCACGGCAGCCTGAGCCCGGCGGAGCAGGCCGAGCACCTGCAGGCCCGCGCGCACATGCTCGAGGCGAGCATGATGGGCGCCACGGCGTTCCAGAAGGGCCTGGGGGCCGTGCACTCCTGCGCCCACGCCCTGTCCACCGTATGTGACACCCACCACGGCCTGGCCAACGCGCTGATGTTCGCGCCGGTGCTGCGGTTCAACTTCGAGGTCGTGCCCGAGCGGCTGCTGCGGCTGGCCCGGGTCATCGACCCCGCGGCCACCGACGGCGCCGCCTTCATCGACTGGGTCGAGGCCCTCAAGGCGCAGGTGGGCATCCCCCCCACCCTGGGCGCGGCGGGCATCCCCGCCGACGCCATCGAGGCCCTCATCCCCGTCGCCATGGCCGACGGCTGCCACCCGAGCAACCCCCGCGCGGTGACCCCCGACGACTTCCGCCGCTTCTACCAGGAGGCCTTCGCCCCATGAGCACCCTCGACCGCCACGATCCCGCGACCGGGGCCGCCCGCCCGCCCCTCGCGTGCGACGACGCGGCCGCCGTCGCCGCCGCCTACCAGCGCGCCCGGGCCGCCCAGCCCGCCTGGGCCGCGCGCCCGTTCGCCGAGCGCCACGCCATCCTCAGCCGCTTCCGCGACCTGCTGGCGGCCGAGGCCGACGCCCTGGGCGCCGTGCAGTCCGCCGAGACGGGCAAGCCCATCAAGCAGGCCCGCGGCGAGGTCGGCGCCACCCCGGGCCGGGTCGGCTGGTTCCTGGATCGCGCCGAGGCGCTCCTGAGCACCGAGGTGCGCGCCGACGCCCCCGGCATGGTCGAGAAGACCACCTGGGAGCCCCTGGGCGTGCTCGCCAACATCAGCGCCTGGAACTACCCCTGGTTCGTGGGCACCAACGTGTATGTGCCGGCGCTGCTGGCGGGCAACGCGGTGCTCTACAAGCCCTCGGAGTTCGCCGCCGACACCGGCGCCGCCATGGGCGATCTGCTGCACCGCGCGGGCGTGCCGGCCGACGTGTTCCAGGTCATCCAGGGCGGCGGCGCCACGGGCGCGGCCCTGCTCGATCAGCCCATCGACGGCGTGTACTTCACCGGCAGCCACGCCACGGGCGTGCGCATCGCGCAGGCGGCGGCCGCCAAGCTGATCCCCGTGCAGCTCGAGCTCGGCGGCAAGGACCCCGCCTATGCGGCCGAGGACGTCGATCCTGCGGCCACCGCCGCCGGGCTGGCGGACGGCGCCTTCTACAACGCGGGCCAGAGCTGCTGCGCCGTCGAGCGCATCTACGTGCACGCCGACATCTACGACGCCTTCGTCGCGGCCTTCGTGGCCGAGGTGAAGGGCTTCACCCGTGGCGCGCCCAGCGACCCCGACACCTACCTGGGGCCGCTGACCCGCCAGCCGCAGCTCGCGGTGCTCCAGGCCCAGGTCGAGGACGCCGTCGCCAAGGGCGCCCGGGTGCTCACCGGCGGCGCCGCCATCGACGGGCCCGGCTGGTACTTCGCGCCCACGGTGCTGGTGGACGTCGATCACAGCATGGCGGTCATGCGCGAGGAGAGCTTCGGGCCCATCATCGGCATCCAGAAGGTCGCCGACGACGCCGAGGCCATCCGCCTGATGAACGACACCGAGTACGGCCTGACCGCGGCGGTCTACACCCGCGACCAGGCCCGCGCCGAGGCCATCCTGGGCGCCCTCGACACCGGCAGCGCGTACTGGAACTGCTGCGACCGGGTCAGCCCCCGCCTGGAGTGGACGGGCCGCGGACACTCCGGCGTCGGCAGCACCCTGGGCGACGTGGGCATCCGCGCCTTCACCCGCCCGCGGGGCTGGCACCTGCGCTCGCCCGCCTGACCGCCTGATCCGGCGGCCCGCCGCGGCCAACGCCTGCGCCGCGGCATCCTGTTGCCTTGCCCCCCAGCGCCAGGAGCCCCCATGAGTCATCCCCAGATCGCCAGCGGCTTGCTGCGCCTCGTGCAGGACGGCGGCAGCCACAACAGCCTGGTGGTGCAGGGCCGCGCCGGCTACGTGCTGTTCACCGGGCGGCGGGGCGATCCCACGCTCACGGTGCAGGTGGCGGCGGGCAAGCAGCTCGACGAGGGCGTCAAGATCGACGACGCGCAGCACCAGCGGCTGTATGAGCGGGGCTTCCGCCGCGGCACCCTGGCCGACAACCACGCGCTCGTGCTGACCCTCGGCGGGCCGGAGGCCGCCGGCGGCCTGGCGGACGAGGCCCTGACCTGGCTGCAGCAGACCTACGGCGAGGCCGGCCCCCCCGTGGTGGACTTCGTGCCCGGCGACGTGGATCCCACCGAGAACCCGCGCCTCGTGGAGCTCATGACGGCGCTGGGCAAGAACCGCGACATGAAGACCCGGCGGCGGCTGTGGATGGCGGCGGTCAAC
>JAUHVS010000349.1 GCA_030424955.1 bacterium
CCTGCTCAAAGATGACCTCGCCGCCCGCCTGACCGCCGCCGGCGACCCCGTCGGCGCCAGCCTGGCCTACGCCCGGGAGCACCCGTTCTACGAGTACTTCGCCCTGAGCCACTGGGTGCTGTTCTGCGTCATCGGCTACGTGCTGGTGCCGGCGATCTACCTCAAGCTGAGCGGCCGCTCGGTGCGCCAGTTCGGCTACCTGGCGCCGGGCGGCTTCCTACGACACGCCTGGGTGTACCTGGCGCTGGCGAGCCCCGTGCTGCTGACCGTGTGGGTGGTGAGCGCGTGGCCCGACTTCCAGCGCATCTACCCGTTCTACACCCACGCCAGCCGCTCCTGGGTGGACCTCATCGCCTGGGAGCTCGCCTACGGCGTGCAGTTCGCCGCGCTGGAGTTCTTCTTCCGCGGGTTCCTGCTCGAGAGCCTGCGCCGCTGGGCCGGCATCGGCGCGATCTTCATCATGCTGGTGCCGTACTGCATGGTGCACTTCCAGAAGACCGGCGCCGAGAGCCTGGGCAGCCTGGTCGCGGGGCTGGTGCTCGGCGTGCTCGCCATGAACTGGCGCAGCATCTGGGGCGGCGTGATGGTGCACTGGCTGATCGCCATCGCCATGGACGTGGCGAGCCTGCTGCGGCAGAGCCGGTGGCCCGAGCACTGGTGGCCGCCGGGCCTGTAGCCTCGGCTACCGGGCCGTGGTGAGCAGCCCGCACTCCGGGAAGGGCTGACCCGTCAGCCCCGCCCGCGCCTCCCCCACCAGGAAGCACGATCCGGTCACCAGGCAGAAGCGATCCTGGGGCCGATCCCGCAGCGCCTCCGCCACCGTCCCGCCGACGGTCACCGGGTAGCCCTCGAAGGCCGGGGCCAGCTCGGCCGCGGTGGCCCGCCGCGGGTAGGTGGGCGTCACCAGCGTGATGCTGTCGGCCAGGGGCGCGAGCGCCGCCACCATGCCGTCCACCGCCTTGTCGGCCATGGCCCCGAAGATCAGATGCAGCGGCCGCACGGCGCCCTGCTGCAGCCACTCGGCCAGCGCCTCGGCCGAGTCGGGGTTGTGGGCGCAGTCCAGGAAGATGTTGCCAGGGAAGCGCTCCGCCCGGCCCGGCCAGCGCACGCCCAGCAGCGCCGACGGGGGCGCCTCCACCCCCAGCGCGCCGGCGAGCGCCAGCGCCAGGGCCGCGTTGCGCGCCTGGTGAGCCCCCGGCAGCGGCAGCGCAGGCAGATCGTCACGGGGCGCCACCACGCCGAAGTCGTGGGGCGTCGCCTTCGCCACCGCGCTCAGCGCCTCGCCCCAGCATGCCGTGAGGTTGGGCCGCCCCGGTCGGAAGATCGCGGCCTTCTCGCGGGCGATGGAGGCCAGATCGGGCCCGAGCACGTGCACGTGATCCAGCCCCACGCTGGTGATGGCCGAGGCCACGGGCTCGCAGACGTTGGTGGCGTCCAGCCGCCCGCCCAGGCCCACCTCCCAGATCACCACGTCCACCTCGGCCAGCGAGAACGCCAGGGCGGCCAGCCCCCAGGTCGCCTCGAAGAACGAGGGCTGCAGGTCGTGGCTCTCGGCCACCCTCAGCACCACCGGCACCAGCGCCGCCACCGTCTCGGGGTGAATGTCGTCCCCGTCGATGCGGATGCGCTCGCAGAAGCTCACCAGGTGTGGCGACGTGAACAGGCCCACCTTGAGCCCGGCCGCGCGCAGCACGGCCTCCAGGAACGCCGCGGTGCTCCCCTTCCCGTTCGTGCCGCCGATCAGCACCGACCGGTAGCTCGACAGCGGCCCGCCCAGCGCCTGCTCCAGGCGCCGTGGCGTCGTCAGGTCGAGCTTCTCGCCGAACCGGGCCAGCGCGAACAGCTGATCCAGCGCCGCGCAGTAGTCGCTCACCTCACCGGGCGCGTCGGCCGCCTCATGCATCCCCGCTCTCCTCCAGCGCGCGCAGCGCTGCCCGCGTGGCCGGCAGCCCCCCGGCCCGCTGCCCCAGGTGCCGCCGCAGCAGCGTCAGATCCGCCGGCCGATCCACGTCGTACCAGAAGTCCACCAGCCGCCAGGGCAGGCCGGCGTCATCGAGGCGCTGCAGGGTCGCGCCCAGCACCGCGTCGGTCCCCCACGGCACCCCATCGAACACGGGCGGGACCGCCCCCCGCGCCCCAATGAGGTAGTAGCCGCCGTCGCAGGCGGGCCCGAGCACCACCGGCACCTCGGCCAGCGCCGCGAAGGCCGCGTCCACCACGTGCGCGGGCAGCGAGGGGGTGTCGGTGCCGATGAGCACCACCGCCTCGGCTGTCGCCAGCCCGGCCTCGAGCGCGTGGGCCATGCGCTGACCTAGATCCGCCCCCACCTGCGGCGCGAACCCCACGCCGGGCTCGGCCAGGCACCCCCAGAACGGGTGGTCGGCGTCCCCCGCCTGGCAGACGGTCAGCGGCCGATCGGCCCGGCGCTCCCGCGCCACCACGTCGCGCACGAAGGCCCCGTGCAGATCCGCCGCCTGCGCCGCCGTCAGCGGTGGCTGCAGCCGCGACTTCACCTGCCCCGGCACCGGCGCCTTGGCGAACACCAGCACGTGTGCCGCCGCGCTCATCGCAGGCGCTCCCGCCCGATGGTCCACAGGATCTTGCTGCCGGCCAGCACCGAGCCCTTCACCGTGCCCGACACCTTGCTCACCCCTGCGGCCCGGCGCCGGTAGTTCACCGGCACCTCGGCGCAGCGCAGGCCGCGGCGGGCGGCCTTGGCCTGCATCTCGACGGTCCAGCCGAAGTCGCGATCGGCCATCTCGAGGGCCTGCAGGCTGGTCCAGCGCACCGCCCGGAACGGCCCAAGGTCCGAGAAGCGCACCCCGAACAGCCCCCGGATGAGGGTGCACGACAAGGTGTTGCCAAAGCGTTGCACGGGGGTGAGCGCCCCGGGCTCCAGGTCGCCGCGCACCCGGGAGCCGATGACCAGATCCGCCGTATCCGCGGCGATCGGCGCCAGCAGCGCCGCCAGATCCGCCGGATCGTCCGCGCCGTCGGCGTCCAGGAAGACCACCACCTCGGGGGGATCGGCCGCGACGAACCGCAGGGCCGCCAGGCACGCGCTCCCATAGCCCCGCAGCCCGGCCCACACGGGGACCGCGCCGCCGGCCTCGATGGCCGCCCAGGTGCCGTCCGTGCTGCCGTTGTCGGCCACCACCACGCGGCGGAGCGCCGCCAGGGGGCGCAGATCTGCCAGCACGCCGGGCAGCGCCTCGGCCTCGTTCAGGGCGGGGATGATGGCGTCGACGATCATATGGGCGGCCCTCAGCGCAGCGACGGTCGCGGACGATGACGCGCCGCCGGCCCCGGTGCAACGGCTTGCCGCTCCCCGGGCGCTCACCTACCGTGCCGCCCATGAGCGTGACCTACAAAGACGCGGGCGTGGACATCGAGGCGGGCGACGCCCTGGTGGACCGCATCAAGCCGCTCGCCAAGGCGACCCACCGCCCCGGCGTCCTCGGGGGCCTGGGCGGCTTCGGCGGGCTCTTCGCCCTCAACGACGCCGGCCGCTGGACCGACCCCGTGCTGGTGTCGGGCACCGACGGGGTGGGCACCAAGCTGCAGCTCGCCTTCGCCCTCGACCGCCACGACACCATCGGCGTCGACCTGGTGGCGATGTGCGTCAACGACCTGCTCACCTGCGGCGCCGAGCCCCTCTTCTTCCTCGACTACTTCGCCACCGGCCGGCTGAGCCCCGCCCAGGGCGAGGCGGTGGTGCGGGGCATCGCCGCCGGCTGCCGGCAGGCGGGCTGCGCGCTGCTGGGCGGCGAGACCGCCGAGATGCCCGGCTTCTACAAGCCCGGCCACTACGACCTGGCCGGCTTCGCCGTGGGCGTCGTGGAGCGCAGCGCCCTCATCGACGGCCGCCACGTCCGCCCCGGCGACGTCATCGTGGGCCTGCCCTCGAGCGGGCTGCACAGCAACGGCTACTCCCTGGCCCGCGCCGTGCTGCCCTGGGAAGCCGAGCCCGCCCTCGCCGAGACCCTGCTGACCCCCACGCGCATCTACGCCGAGGCGGTGGCGGCGCTCCTGGCCGCCGGCCCGGTGCACGCCCTGGCGCACATCACCGGCGGCGGCCTGGCGGGCAACCTGCCCCGGGTGCTGCCCGCCGGCCTGGGGGCGCGCATCGACGGCCAGGCGTGGACGCGGCCGGCGATCTTCGAGCGCATCGCCGCCGAGGGCCCGGTGGACGAGGCCGAGCTGCGGCGCGCCTTCAACCTGGGCGTCGGGCTGGTCGCCGTGCTGCCCCCGGCGCAGGTCGACATGGCCCTCAAAGCCTTGCAGGCGAAGGGCGAGGCGCCCTTTGTCATGGGGGCCATCACAGCGTCACCCGGCGTGGATTGGCCCCTGTGAGGCCCTGCCCGCTCATCCGGCGTGCGTCGGCTTCTTGTCAAACAGATTCAAGTAGTTGCAAGATGGCTGTCGCGTGACGCACATGCGCTCACGATCCACTTCCATCGCACGAGGTTCGCGATGACCAAGGGTGAGCTGATTGACGTGATCGCCCAGCGCGACGGCTTCAACCAGCGCAAGGCTGAGATCGTGGTCAATACGATCTTCGACGCCATGCGTGATGCGCTGTGCGATGGCGAGCGCGTCGAGATCCGTGGGTTCGGATCTTTCGAAGTCCGCGACTACGAGGCGTACCGGGGCCGCAACCCCAAGACCGGCGACGAGGTCTACGTGGCCGCGAAGAAGGCGCCGTTCTTCAAGACGGGCAAAGAGCTGCGCGAGCGGGTCAACGGCACCTATGTGCCGGGCGACGACGACGAGGCCTGACCCCCCACGGCACCGGGCGGCCCCCCGCCCCGCCCGCTGCTGATCCGCCGATCACCTGAAGGAGCCCGCCGTCCCCATGGCAGAACGCCGCTTCGTACACCTGCACCTGCACAGCCAGTACAGCCTCATCGACGGCTGCGTCCGGCTGAAGGACCTGATGAAGCGGCTGCCCGATCTGGGCATGGACGCCGTCGCGGTCACCGACTACCACAACATGTTTGGCGCGGTGGACTTCTTCAAGAAGGCCCGCAAGGCCGGCATCAAGCCCATCATCGGCACCGAGCTGCGGGTGGTGGACGGCGACCACACCCGCGCCGGCGAGGGCGACACCGGATCCCTGGTGCTGCTGGCCCGCAACGACGCCGGCTACCGCAACCTGCGCGAGCTGATGAGCATGGCCTGGCTGCGGGGCCAGCACCTGGGCGTGCCCCACGTCGACTTCGAGCAGCTCGCCGAGTACCGCGAGGGCCTGATCGCCCTGTCCCACATGGAGGACGGCCTGATCGGCAACGCCGTCATCCAGGATCGCCACGACCACGCCCGGGCGCTGGCCGAGCGCTTCAAGGCCCTCTTCGAGCCCGACAGCTTCTACCTCGAGGTCGCCCACAGCGACCTGCCCCACCAGGCCAAGCTCAACCTGGCCTTCCGCCAGCTCGGCCGCGATCTGGGCATCGAGCTGTGTGCGGCCAACAACGTGCACTACCTGGAGCGCAAGGACGCCCGCGCCCACGAGGTGCTGCGCTGCGTGCGCGACGGCCGCAACCTGGACGACCGGCGCTCGGCCAAGCAGCCCCACACCGATGCCTACTGGCTCAAGGACGCCGACCAGATGTGGGCGGAGCTGGGCGACGACTTCCCCGACGCCCTCGAGAACGCCTGCCGCATCGCCGACGCCTGCGACGCCACCATCCCGCTGGGCGAGATCTACCTGCCCACCTTCGAGGTGCCCGCCGGCGAGGACCTCAACAGCTTCCTGCGCAAGTGCAGCCAGGAGGGCCTCGAGGCGCGGTTCGCCGAGTTCGACCGCAAGGGCCTGCCCTACAACCGCGCCGAGTATGACGACCGGCTCAAGGTCGAGCTCGACATCATCATCACCATGGGGTTCCCCGGGTACTTCCTGATCGTCCAGGACTTCATCAAGTGGGCCAAGGACCAGGACATCCCCGTCGGCCCCGGCCGCGGCTCGGGCGCCGGCTCCCTGGTGGCCTACGCCCTGCGGATCACCAACCTCGACCCCATCCCCTACGGCCTGCTGTTCGAGCGGTTCTTGAACCCCGAGCGCGTGTCGATGCCCGACTTCGACATCGACTTCTGCATGAACCGCCGCGGTGAGGTCATCGAGTATGTGACCCAGAAGTACGGCGCCGACAACGTGGGGCAGATCGCCACCTTCGGCAGCCTGAAGGCCCGCGGCGTCATCAAGGACGTCGGCCGGGTGCTCGGCCTGTCCTTCGGTGACACCGACCGGCTCAGCAAGCTGGTGCCCGACGTGCTCGGCATCTCGCTGCAAGAGGCCATCGACCAGGAGCCGCGCCTCAAGGCGATCTACGACGAGGACGCGAAGATCCGCGACCTGCTCGACATCGCGCTTCAGCTCGAGGGCCTGCACCGCAACGTCGGCATGCACGCCGCGGGCGTGGTGATCGGCGATCTGCCGCTGTGGCGCTACGTGCCCCTCACCCGCGGCGCCCACGACGAG
>JAUHVS010000350.1 GCA_030424955.1 bacterium
ATCGGCTTGGAGGCCCTTGAAGCGTCTCCTGCTCAGGCGCGCGTCCTCACCCTGGCCGAGGCCGTCTCGCACCTCCCCGAGGTTGCGCTGGACGCCCGTGGGCTCGCCGATGTGCGGCACGGCCGAACCTTCGAGGCAGACGCTGTGGAGGTGACGCTGGGGCGCGTGCTCGAGCCCAACGGCGACCTGGTCGCGCTGGTCAGCGTGGGGGCCGACGGGCAGGGCCAGGTCGTTCGCGGCTTTGCAGGCTAGCGTCGCCTGCTCTTGGCCGGACGCCGACACGCGCGCCCGTCGTCGCCAGGGCCACCGCCAAGTTGCCGGCGCCGGCGTTTCCGCGTCTTTGGCGATGCCCTGCCTCACCCTCGGCGGGCGCCTCTTGTCGGACACGCTCGCGCGTGCTGGTTCAATGCCAGAGTCTCAACGACCTTCAAGGGCGAGGCGGGCCTCTTTGGGCGCCGAAGGGCGTTCGCAAGCCGCCTCATGTGACGGCTGTTGCAGGGTTGACCCCTGCAGGTGCCTCGGCTATAAGGCGCCACCGATTCAACACCATCGCTGGACGACGGCCCGGCGATTGGATAGCGCGGTCTGTGGCCGCACTGGAGACTGAGATGCCGCTCGATCATGACGTCAAGGTTGACATCATCGAACAGTTCAAGCGTGGCGAGCAGGACACGGGCTCGCCCGAGGTCCAGGTCGCGCTCCTGACGCAGCGCGTCCGTGACCTCACGGAGCACCTGAAGATCCACAAGCACGACCACTCGTCGCGCCGTGGCCTGAAGAAGCTCGTCGGTCAGCGGACCCGCCTGCTGCGCTACCTGCGCAACAAGGACGTGGACCGTTATCGCACGGTCATTCAGACGCTCGGCCTGCGTCGCTGAGTGCATTGGGAGGGAGCCGCGAGGCTCCCTCTTGTGTTTCTGGCGCTCACGTTCTTCGAAGCGAGCACGGGCCTGGCGCGCGGCTCCGGTGAACGGCGTGAGCGCCGTGACGATTTCTCTGGCGGTTTGGTCTGGCGACCGCCGTCTGACTCTTGGTGGCCCCATGGCGGGGCATGCCTGCGGTGGCGCAGCTCCGATGTGCGGAGTCAGCGGCAGCCTCCGTGTCTGACCTCATCTGCCAGGCGTGGCGTGGCAGATGAGGTCAGGAACCGAGGCGCCCACGCGGCACGGCGGGATCACGACGGGCTCAGCGCCCGTGTTGAGGAGACCCAATGGTTCCGATGACGCTGGAAACCCAGTACGGCACTGAGAAGATCATCATCGAGACGGGCCGCCTGGCCAAGCAGGCTGGCGGCTCGGTGCTCGTCACCATGGGCGAGACGGTGGTGCTGGTCACGACCTGCGGCGGCGCTGCGCCCCGCGCCGGTTTTGACTTCCTGCCGCTGACGGTCGAGTACCGTGAGAAGGCCTATGCGGCCGGCAAGATCCCCGGCGGCTACTTCAAGCGTGAGGCGCGCCCCGGCGAGTGGGAGATCCTGAACGCCCGCCTCATCGACCGCCCGATGCGGCCGCTCTTCCCCAAGAGCTGGCGCAAGGAGATCCAGGTCATCGCGACCGTCATTTCCTTCGACCAGAAGAACGATCCGGCCATCTGCGCGATGGTGGGGGCGTCGGCGGCGACGCATCTGAGCGACATCCCCTTCGCAGGCCCTGTGGCCGGCTGCCGGGTGGCGCTGGTCAACGGCGAGTACATCGTCAACCCGACCTACGCCCAGGTCGAGAACGCGAAGCTGTCGGTCATCGTCGCGGCGTCCGAGGCGGCGGTGATGATGGTTGAGGGCGAGGGCAAGGAGGCGTCGGAGCAGGAGATGGTGGACGCCATCTACACCGCGCACGAGGCGATCAAGCCGGTGCTGGTCCTGCAGGAGCAGCTCCGCGCCAAGCTCGGCAAGGCCAAGCAGGCGGCCGAGCCCGAGTCCCTCGACATCGATCTGTTCCACAAGGTCATCGACCTGAGCGTCGACCAGCTGGCTGACGCGGCGCAGATCAAGAACAAGGCGGCCCGCAAGGCCGGCATCTCGGCGGCGAAGAAGGCCACCTTTGAGGCCCTGATCGCCGAGGACGCGGCGTACGCCGATCGCGACAAGGAGATCGGCAAGTACCTCGACCGCGTGCTGCGTGACGTCATCCGCACCCAGGTGGTCGAGGACCGGATCCGGATCGACGGCCGCAGCCCGGCCGACGTGCGCAAGATCACCTGCGAGCTTGACGTGCTGCCGCGGACCCATGGGTCGGCGGTGTTCACCCGCGGCGAGACGCAGGCCCTCGGCGTGGTGACCCTCGGCACCCGCCGTGATGAGCAGCGCATCGACAACCTGCTCGGCGACAAGTTCGTGCCGTTCATCCTGCACTACAACTTCCCCCCGTTCTCGGTGGGGGAGGCCCGCCCCATTCGCGGCACGAGCCGCCGTGAGATCGGGCACGGGACCCTCGCCAAGCGGGGCGTCGAGGGCATCCTCCCGGCCCATGAGGACTTCAGCTACACCATCCGCATCGTGAGTGAGGTCCTCGAGTCGAACGGCTCGTCCTCGATGGCGACGGTGTGCGCCTCGTCCTTGGCGCTGATGCAGGCGGGTGTGCCGGTGAAGAAGCCCGTCGCGGGCATCGCGATGGGCCTGATCCAGGAGGGCGAGCAGTACGCGATCCTCTCGGACATCCTGGGCGACGAGGATCACCTCGGCGACATGGACTTCAAGGTCGTGGGCACCGCCGAGGGCATCACCGCCCTGCAGATGGACATCAAGATCAAGGGGCTGCCCCGCAAGGTGCTGATCCAGGCGCTGGAGCAGGCGCGGGACGGGCGCCTGCACATCCTGGGTGAGATGGCGAAGGCCATCGAGGCGCCCCGCGACGACCTGTCGGCGCACGCGCCCCGGATCACGTCGATCCACATCAACCCGGACCGGATCCGCGACATCATCGGCCCCGGGGGCAAGACCATCCGCGGGATCACCGAGGCGACGGGCTGCTCCATCGACGTGGACGACACCGGCAAGGTGACCATCGCGAGCCCCGACAACGAGGCGGCCAAGCGGGCGCTGCAGATCGTCGAGAGCTTGACCGAGGAGGCCGAGGTCGGCCGCATCTACCACGGCACCGTGCGTAAGGTGGTGGACTTCGGGGCCTTCGTGGAGATCCTCCCGGGCACCGATGGGCTCGTGCACATCTCGGAGCTCGCGGATCACCGCGTCGATCGCGTCGAGGACGTGGTCGCCGAGGGTGACGAGATCGACGTCAAGTGCATTGGCGTCGACCGCAACGGCAAGATCCGCCTGTCGCTCCGGGCGGCGCTGGCGGACGCCGAGGGCGCCGGCGAGTAATGCCGGACCCGGGCGCGTCGATCGAGGTTCGGGTCTGCCGGTTGGCAGGCGCGGGCGCTCCTGATCCCATCGCGCCCCCACGCTACGCGACGGCGGGCTCAGTCGGCCTCGACTTGAGCTGCGCCTCGCGTGCCCCCCTCGTCCTGCAGCCTGGTGAGCGTGGGCTCGTGCCGACTGGCTTCGCGTGGGAGATCCCGCGGGGCTGGGAGGGCCAGGTGCGTCCTCGGTCTGGGTGGGCCCTGCGCGCCGGGGTGACCGTGCTCAACAGCCCGGGTACGATCGATCCCGACTTTCGAGGCGAGCTGCAGGTGCTCCTCATCAACCATGGCGCGGAGCCAGTGACGATCCAGCGCCATGACCGTGTCGCCCAGTTGGTGCTGGCGCCCGCGCCTCAGGCGCGGGTCGGGCTGGTCGACGCGCTCTCAGAGAGCGACCGCTCCGGCGGTGGGTTTGGCCACACTGGGCTGGGTCGCGCGCCTGAGCCTTGATGCGGCGCGCCCGCACTGATAAATCTCTGCGTCCACCGGCTGCCGGCGGGGTGCCCCATTGATCTGTATACGCTGCGGCAGCGATGTCCCTGACCAGAGCCCACAGTGTCCAAACTGTGGGCAGCGGTTCGCAGGGAAGAAGCGCACGTTCACCGCGACGACGACCTCGTTCCGCGCGCTCGAGAAGCGTCGCCTTCGCACGCAGAAGGCGTCCGACTCGCTGCCGTACGCGGTCGGCGAGGTGGTGGATGACCGCTACGAGGTGCGCGACGTCCTCGGCCAGGGGCCGCTGGGCGTGGTCTACCGGGTCTTCGATCAGGAGATCGAGGTCGATGTCGCGCTGAAGGTGATGCACGACGAGGTGCTCCCCGAGGACCGACTCGACGCCTTTGATCGCGTCGTCAAGCGGGTGCGCCGGCTGTCGCAGCAGAACATCGTTCGGCTGTACGACACCGGCGGTGACACGGCGCGCCTGTTCACCATGCAGCTGCTTGAGGGGTTGACCCTTCGCAAGGTCATGGGGCTGCGCCAAGACAAGGGGCAGCGGTTCACCGCCCGGGAAGCAGAGCCGATCCTCAGCCAGGTGACCATGGCGCTGGGCCACGCCCATCGCCACCTGGTGCATGGCGGGCTGACGCCTGAGAACGTGGTGATCCTGCCCGACGTCGTCAAGCTCACCGACTTTGGGCTCTACGAGGCGATCGGGGCTGCGAAGTTCGTTGAGGCGCAGGGCTCGGTGGATCGAGCCCGGTACCTCGCGCCGGAGCTTCTGACGGCGGACGCCATCGACCTGCGCGCCGACATCTACAGCCTGGGGGTCTTGCTCTACGAGCTGGTGTCCGGCGTGCCGTTTGGCCCCGAGTCGGGCTCGATCCAGCAGGTGCTGTCGGCGGCGGGCGTGCCCGCCATCCCCGATGGGCTGGACGCCATCGTGGCCCGGGCCACCGCTGAGGATCCCGAGGCCCGATACGAGTCGGCTGAGGCCTTCGCTGAGGCGCTCGGGATCTACATCGATGGCGAGGAGATCGCCGCCGGCGCGCCTGCCCGGGGAGGCGTGCCGCTGCTCCCCGAGGACGTGACCCGCAAGGTGCGGATTCCGGCCGAGCTGCGCGATCCTGAGGGCGACGAGGCCGGCGTGTCGATCGACGAGGTGTCGATTGAGATCGTGCTGGACTCCCCCCCGGAAGAGGCAGAGCAGTCGTACGCCGAGGCCCTCTCGGACGACGAACTCGACGGCCTGATTGAGTCCACCGAGTCGATCGATCACAGGGCGGCGGTGCCGGTCGTCCCCCCGCCGACACCTGCCGCGAAGCCGGCGGGCCCGCCGCCGTCGCCCGTCGCTACGGGGGCCGGTGTGGTCGGGCTGGTTGCACCGCCCGAGGTGGCCTTCGCCGAGCCGGCGCCCGACCCCCGGTCTCCTGCGGCCGCGGACGCGCCGGCGGGGCCGTGGTTTGTACGGAGCAACACCGGGTTCATCGTCGCGGTCGCCTTGGTGGTGGGCCTGGTCGCCCTGGTGGCGTTCTGGCTGATGGCGAGGGAGTCGTCGCCGCAGTCGCCAGCCTCAACGGGGCCGGTCGCGGTGGCGGATCGTCCGGCGCCGGCTGCGGTCGCGCCGACGGTCGTCCCCGTGAGCGCCGTACCCGCGTCCGTCGTTGCGACCCCCTCGGCCGCGACCGCCACGCCGGACGCTGGGGCCCCGACGGACGCGAGCGCACCGACGAGCGTCGCCGCGCTGGTCGCGAAGGGGCCTGCCGCGCAGCCTGGGTCCGCAGCCCTCGGCGCAGTGGTTTCGGCGGGTCAGGTTGCGAAGGCCCCGACGTCCGCCAGCACGCCGGTTGAGCCGCCGAAGCCGGTGGCGCCCAAGCCGGTCGAGCCGCCGAAGGCGGTGGCGCCCAAGCCGGTTGAGCCGCCGAAGGCGGTGGCGCCCAAGCCGGTCGAGCCACCCACGCCGGTGGCGCCCACGCCGGTCGAGCCGCCGCCGCTGATGGGGCTCGACCTGCAGATGACCGCGACGAGCACCAACGGGGTGGCGGTGCCCCAGGGCAGCGCCGGCGGCGCCCGGGACGGGGCCCCCGACGGCCAGGGCAGACCCGGCCCCCGGGCCCCGACCGAGGCCGGCCCCGGCGACGCCGAAGAGACCGTGCCCATCGCCGGGGTGACCCGGCTGCCCCGGCTGATCAAAGAGGTCAAGCCCGAGTTCCCCGACGAGCTCAAGCGCAAGGGCGTCGAGGGCAAGGTGGTGCTGACCTTGGAGATCGGGGTCGACGGGCGGGTGCGCAAGGCCCGGGTGGTCGCCCGGCTGCACCCCGAGCTCGACAAGCTCGCCCGCCGGGCGGCGCTGAAGCTGCGCTTCGAACCGGCCCGGGTCGGGGCCACGCCGGTCGCGGTGAACCTGCCGTATACGTTCTACTTCGTCATCGACTGATCACCGAGCCCGAGGGCCGTTGAGCGCTTCCCCCCATCGTCATCTGCCGCGCGCGTCTGCGCTCGCCCTCGCCGCGCTGGCGGCGTTGATGCTCGGCGCGCTCGCCGGCCCCGCCGCCGCGCAGGAGGGCGCCCGCCGGCTCACGGCCGAGGAGGAGGCCGCCACCGCGCCGCCGCCCCAGCAGATGGTGCTCACCAAGCCGCCCCAGCTGGTGACCTTCGTCGACGCGGTCTAC